>JBAQLI010000154.1:0-3423 GCA_049301735.1 Candidatus Methanoperedens sp. | reverse complement strand
CGCATAGAGGATGTGCTTCTGAAGAGCCGGATGAGGGAAATCTTCATGTCCGGTTCTGTGAGGGGGCTTATAGTAACCTTGGGGCTATTACCTCAACAAAAGGTGCGCTATGGGCTCTACTCGACAGGTTACAATCATGAATTAATACTGGTAACGTAACGATTTGCAGGACACTACCAAAAATTTAACTGGCGTAATGCAAAGGGAAGGATTATTAAACAAAAGGACATACGTTAAAAGCAAAGAACCTCCAATTAAAAGAGATGGATCAAATGATAGAAGCCAGTATATTCGATGAAAAAGCAAAGCAGATCTATGAAGCCCACAGGGAAGAATGGGAGAAACTGTACAATGGGAAGATAATCGCCATAGATATTGATGCTAATGACTTTGTATCTGTTGGGGAGCATATCGGCGATGTCGATCTCGAAGCCAGGAGAAAGCGACCGGGTCACAGGATATTCATGCGCAGGGTAGGTAAAAATCCCGCCGTTATCCGACTGCGGAATCGAAATCGAGATTATGCCTGAAAAAGTAACTTTCGATTATATAGACAACGATCCGCTTGTTCAGGTCATGCTCATCAACCCTGTTTCTAATAAAAAGGTCAAGGCTTATGCATATCTGGATACGGGTTCAGACACAGTTGTCATACCAAGAGACCTCTGGCTGAAACTCGGGCTACAGATGCTCTATCGTTCCAATGTTTGTGCGGTTGGAGGCATAGTCACTGCATGGTACACACGGATAAATTTGGAATTCCTTGAAAATAACCACAGTGATATCATCGCCTTTTATCAGGACGAAGGAGATGTTTTGATTGGACGGAATGTCATCGATAAATATTCAATTACTTTCGATGGCAGGAATTCAAGGTTAACTGTGCTATAAAAACCATTTAACTACCACTCAGCGTTAAGGTGACAGGTAATCAGAGAACGGTTGGCCATGAAATTATCGTATTTCCTGAATTCAGGAACTATCTCTTTGTCTTTGATTCCATCGATTCTCTTAACAAGAAGTCCATCCGGTGTTTTCTCAATGGCAAGCTCGACATAATCGCTCAATACATCAACTCCCAATGTTTCCATCATCTCAGGAGGTATGGTCATGCAGCATCCTAAAAGCCTGCCGTTATATTTTTGAACTTTGACTCGCATCTTTCAAGATTATCGCCCTGATAATATATATCATATCCCAAATTTTGGCACTGTTCTCTCGTATTCTCTTCTGATTTCCTCAAACGGTAGCACCTGGTTTGCATAGAATATTCGCATGTTGTATGCTTTATCTCCCCTGATGGCATCTATAACAATAGGGTTGCAGCCACTGATCTGAAGCTGATACGTGATCCATGCTCTGAAGAAGTGAGGAGTTATTTTCTCATCCGTTCTGTTGCTATCCTTGCACGTCCCTGTTTTGATAGCCCAGTTTTTCACGATCTTATCAATATCTGCAAGAAACATTCTATTTCCCCGGTCTGAGATGAATAACGCTTTAGTGCTGCACGACTGCCTGATTGCCATGTATACTTTCAGCGATCTCAGGGTCTCATCATCCAGAGGAATCAAGCTCTCGACCTTGTTCTTCCTTCCACTTGCTATTGTGAGGTCAAAATAATTGCCTATGCGCTTGTTCACTCTTAATATTCTATTCACAAAATCCACATCATTTATGTCAAGGGCACTCAGCTCTCCAGCTCTTATACCGGTTTTTGCAAGAAGTATAACTATTGTCCTGTCTCTTACGTGAAAAATACTCCGAATCATCTTTGATATTTCTTCCAGGCTTTTAATGGGTCTCTGTGTCTGTTTACTCGGTTTGGGAAGCTGTTTCGATATCCTGCTGACAGGATTATATTTCAGGTTATATTTTGGGGATTCAGTCAGGAATACAAAGAATCTGTGAAGTTTTGAAACATCTTTTACGCGTGATTTCTCACATAAGCCTCTGTCCATCATATCCTTTAGCCATTTCTTAATATCGTCTTCGGTAACATCTACAGGTACATCAAATTCAGTCGCATTTTCACCTATGCATGACCTTGCAAAATCCCTAAGAGTAGCCTTGGTGCTGTAGATATAGTTCCATGATTTTCCAAATAACTCAAGCTCCTCAAGAAAATCCTTCGCCGCACTCATTTCTTCAACTTCCATCTTTTCCCGTACTTATCTATCTCTACTATTCCTTTCAAAGCCAACCTCTGCAATGTTTCGAAAGTTGCCTCTTTTTCGGTATCAATGAGCTTCTGAACCAACTCCTCAAAATCCATGTAGTCTTTTGATAGAAATCTTAAGAGCCGATCTTCATTTATGCCCACTTCTCTGGTTTCAAGCTGGCTAACTCTTTCGGAAAGTCTGGCATTCTCAAGTTTGAGATTCTGAATCTGGGCCTCAAGATAATCATTATTTGTGGAGGTCGTATTTTGAGGCTCAAAAAGGTTTACTGCTGCCTCCACTTTGCCATATATCCACTTTGACCACAGAACGGGCTTATCTGGGTCAGATGACTCAAGTTTCCGCTGCGCATCCCATTTCTCAAGTTGTTCTGGAAAAAGCCAGACGCTGATGCCCTTAACATGTCTATTATAGTCAGTGCCATCTTTTTTTCTATATGTTTTGATGGGCTGCATAGATTCACCAATCTCAAGAAAGTGCTCAAAATATTTAAGGATACTGTATATCTATATTATTTATGGAAGAACTGATGATTGGAATCATAAGAGGCATCGGTTAGAGGTAAAACTTTTCAAAGATCAAAAACAAGGGAACATTCAAAATCAGCCATATTTATGAGTCAAACTGAATAATAACTATACATATTTAAATAATGTATCGTTTTTAAAATCTGGGAATATTTGAATTAAATTTTCTATGCAAAACCGTATCAAGAAGATAAAGATTTATGTTCCTTCCATGGGATGGTACCGTCCTCTATTTAGTTAAGGAGAGGATAGGGTGATGATGTTTTAGCTCCAGTCACCGACCCCATTTTCGAAAAACGGGGCATATGGAGCTGAAGCTCATGGTTTTGCATTACTGTTGGTTCCCTTGATTTCTGATTTTCAATTCAGGCGCAGATATACAATTTAAAAAGGAGCAAAGTAAGGCAAGATAAGAGCTATTAAATTTCTGAATATTTGGAATTGTCGAGATTTTTTGAAGAAAAATAAAAAAATTAACGATGGAGCTTAACTAAAATTAATTCGGATGTTATGCATATTAATCATCCTGAGGAGGTTGGGTAAAGTTCTGGTAAATTCTTATTTACATGAGCATGAAATATTATTATACATGTGGTGAGGTGAATTAAGATTGTAAATCATATAACAATACCTTCGCCATTAAGGAGCATTAATACTACCTATTTTCGTTATTTCTGCAAACATTTGCTGAATTAAAATTGGATCTGGTTTTTCCGGTA
>JBAQLI010000153.1:0-8634 GCA_049301735.1 Candidatus Methanoperedens sp. | reverse complement strand
CTCCGTTTGGTACTTCAGCCAAAGCTGATGTTCCCAGAAAATTCATTGGGAAAAGAGTTTACGTGGTTGTATTAAAGAACTGAGTTTGGTCATATTAGGGGTTATCTAATATTTTTGTCCCACAGCCGTGTTCTACGATACATTTTAATAGTTGATTCAATAAAATATATTTTGGGAATTATTGGAGGTTAGACTTGTGTCCCGACTTTCACTAATAATTATAATTCTGGGCGGTATCATAGCAGTAATTTTGATTGCGACCTACCCGAGCTATCGAAGCGCCATCCGTGCAGCACGAGAGCGGGTTATGTCAGGAAGCCAGGTCATCGAGACCAAGTGCGGCACAATCGAATATGCCATAATGGGAGAAGGTCCTCCTGTGCTTGTGGTGCACGGGGCTGGCGGTGGGTATGACCAAGGGCTGTGGATAGCACGGGATAGTGTGGGCGAGGGGTTCCGCATTATCGCCCCTTCGCGTTTTGGCTACCTGCGCACACCGCTTCCTCAAGATGCCTTCCCAGCTGCCCAGGCAGATGCACATGCATGCCTGCTTGATGCACTTAATATAAACAAAGTAACTGTCGTGGGTGTCTCGGCTGGAGCACCTTCATCTATGCAATTTGCCTTGCGCCATCCTGAAAGGACTTCTTCGTTGGTGTTGATAGTGCCCGAAACTTATACCCCCGAAAAACCTGTTGAAAGCCCAAACCCGGTGCCTTTACCATTCATACTTAGTATGATATCCAGATCGGATTTTCCACTCTGGATCGCAATGAAAGTATACCCGTCGAGTGTACTCTATACCATAGGCGTGCCTCCATCATTCCAGGCCAGGCTCACGGACGCACAAAAGGATGAGCTCATGCGAAGTTTGCTCCCGTTCAGTCCGCGTATAGATGGAATGGTTAATGAGGGTAAGATTGCCTCGTCCCTTAATCGTTATCCACTGGAGAATATTGCTGCGCCGACACTGGTAATTAGCGCTGCCGACGACCCGTGGAAAACTTTTGACGCAGCTAAATATACTGCAGAAAATATACCTGGTGCGAAATTCATCGGGTTTGAAACCGGCGGTCATTTGCTGATTGGACAAGAGGAGGAAGTGCGGTCAGAAGTAGCACAGTTTATAAAGCAGCATGCGAGGACGTGAAGATGAAACAAACAAACGTCGCAATATCGGGTCATGTGAAGCCAGGGTTTGAGGCCGTGCGGGAAGCGTTCGTCGAGAACTTTACTCGCCGCAATGAGCTCGGGGCCGCATGTTGCATCTACTACCGTGGTGAAAAAGTCGTCGACCTGTGGGGCGGCATCCGGAACAAGCGAACTTCCGAACCCTGGGAAGAAGATACGATGGTGATTGTGTTCTCGGCAACAAAGGGATTGTCCGGTCTGGCTATGGCGCTTGCCCATTCGCGGGGATTGTTTGATTACGATGAGCGTATCTCGAAGTACTGGCCGGAGTTTTCCCAACAAGGTAAGGATAAGATCACCGTCCGGCAACTGCTGGCACATCAGGCAGGGCTATTTGCCTTCAATGAGACAGGGGACAAGAGCATTATCGCAGATCTCGACCGGCTGGCGGTCGTCCTGGCGCGGCAGAAACCGGCGTATGAGCCAGGAACGCGGCAGGTATACCATGGCATAACCCTTGGGTACTATGAAAGCGAGCTTTTGCGCCGGGTCGATCCCAAACGCCGCAGCATAGGGCAGTACTTTCAGGATGAGATTGCCTCTGTGCTTGGACTGGATTTCTATATTCGGCTGCCCGAAGAAATTCCCAATACGAGACTGGCTACCATCCAACAAGCCAATTATGCTTTGGCGATATTCACCGTGCCAATCCCCTTTTTTCTCGCGACGATAAACCCGCGCTCAGCGATCCGCAGAGCATTGTTGGGATCGTCGTTTCCTCTGGACAAAGAACGCATCTACGCCCGGAATTTCGAAGTTCCTTCGGGAGGGGGTGTGGGAACGGCTCGCGCCATTGCCCATGCATACAGCGTCTTTGCGACGGGCGGAAAGGAGCTTGGATTGCGAGAGGAAACACTCCTGCAGCTCATGGCACCACCTGTCGCACCGGTGCATGGATTCCGTGATGGTGCCCTGAAAGTGGACGTCCGATTCTCACTCGGTTTCACGAAACCCGATCCGAAGAACTCCTTCGGTCATCCGGGCTCTTTTGGAGCGCCAGGGTTTGGAGGCTCATTTGGATTTGCCGACCCGCAAGCTGAGATAGGATATGGGTACGTCCTCAACCGGCAAGATACGTACTTTATGGACCCACGAGACCTCGCTCTGCGCACTGCAATGTACCGCTCGATTGGCGAGACAGATCCGTATCATGAGTGAGCACAGATGCAGATTGCAAAGTAAGGCGACAGCAGATTCTCACAAATGCAAAATAGGTATTGTTTAGCTAGCCCTCTTTAAGGTTCAATTTTTTCTGTCAAATTGAAATACAGGCGTTAACTATATCATTATTGTAGAGCAGTTTTAATGGAATGACAGGCTGGATAGATTCTATTTTAGAGAAAAAGCAAGTTTTATTCTCTAAACACTGTTTTTATTATTTTCTCTTTTCAATACTTTCCCTTGTGCTGGTCATGAACTTTTTTTCTCCGGGTTACATTTTAACCCTGGATATGATATTTACCCCGGATACTTTTCGAATATCGGATTCATTTTACGGATTGGGCAATCAATATTCTACTTTGCCTCTATATGCATTTCTTGATTTCCTCGGTATTTTTTTCTCAAATGAAATCATTCAAAAATTGCTTTTTTTCCTTGTTTTTTTTGTTTCAGGTGTCTCGATGTACAAACTCTGTCCTGAAGAATGGGGGATAGGAAGATATTTTGCCGGCTTTTTGTACATGATCAATCCTTTTATCTATGTCAGGTTCCTGGCAGGGCATTGGCTGATCCTGCTTGCTTATGCTGTCTCACCAATAGTTATTAAATCTTTCATGGATTTTTTCGAGTCCCCTTCCACTAAAAGATCATTATATGCAGCATTTCTTATAACAGTTGTATTTTTTATTGAGACTCATACGCCATTCCTTTTGTTGATCGTTTTTGGTATTTTTTATATTGTAAAAATTTTGGAATCCGGAAAAAATGCGCAAAGTGTCATTGGTATATCAAAAAGATCGCTTTTGATCGGTTTATTCCTGCTATTGCTTAACTCGTATTGGCTTGTCCCGAGTTTTACAGGAAATAACACTTTGCTGGGTGAGATCACAAGTTCTGATCTTTATACTTTTACAACCAAGCAGGATATCAATTTCAACACTCTCTTTACAACAGCCTCCATGTACGGTTTCTGGCGCGGCGGCTACCTGTATACAAAAGACCTGCTGCCGTACTGGTACCTCTTTTTCATCTTCATATTATTTCTTGCAGTTCACGGTTTCACTTTAAACTACAGGCATCCGGAGCATGGGGTCTATGTCAGGGCATTCGGAATAGTTGCTGTCCTATCGGCCTTGCTTGCCACAGGTATTTCTGGCCCATTCGGAAGCGCATTCGAATTTCTCTTTAACAACGTATTCTTCTTTAAAGGATTCAGGGAACCCCAGAAATTTGTAGCGCTTCTTGTAATGGCTTATGCATATCTCGGAGGTCTCGGAGTTGCAGAACTGGAAAAGATCGCAAAAACAAAACGTTTAGGAAGCAACGCATATAATAACGCATATAATAAATTCGCAACGTTGCTCTTGATCGCTCTTGCAATTTCAACTCCTTTCATCTATTCCTTCACTATATTCGATGGCTTCCAGGGCCAGCTTAAAACCACTGATTATCCGAAGGACTGGTATGCTGTTAACGATTATCTTAACGAGGATAAACAGGACTTTAATATATTGTTCATGCCGTGGCACCTTTATATGGACTTCAAATGGCTTCCAACGCCCCAGATACGCATTGCAAATCCGGCAAGCACCTTTTTTGATAAGCCTGTGATACAGGGGGAAAATATGGAGGCTGGGCCGATCTATAGTTCTTCTTCGAACCCGGTTACAGGGTATATTGAGTTCCTGTTAGGGAAGAAAGATAAAATAGAGAATTTCGGTGAACTTGTTGCGCCGCTTAATGTGAAATATATAATCCTCACAAAAGAAGTTGATTATGTACAATATGATTTTCTTTATAAACAAAGAGATCTGGAGCTGGTAAAGGACACTGAAAATCTTGTAGTTTTCAGGAACCTGCATCCTGTCTCCAGGTTTTACGAGGCTGACGTGGTGATCACCATAAAAGATTGGGAGGATTTGCTTGAGATTAGCAAGACTTGGGACATAACTTCCTTCGCCATTGTAGCCGGGAATGAGACAAATACAAATATACAGGCATCGAAGGGGCAGGCTCTCAATTATACTATTGAGTCTCCTGCTAAGTATTTAGTCGATCGGTCTTCGAAACGCTATATTGTTTTTTCCCAGAGATATTCAGAAGACTGGAAGCTTGAAGGAAAGACTCCTTTTGCGAACATTGGAGTAACGAACGCTTATGATACTTCCGACATTAAAGGAAATACATTATACTATGAACGATTTAATATTTATTTAATTGGATATACCATATCAGGAATTGCATTCATATTTTTGATGATCTTATATTTTAATGAAAAAATCCGCACAAGAATTGGTTTATAGCTTATCTTTTTTCAGAGAACCATACGCTGACGAACAATATTGCCATCAAGGCAAAGAGTATCCTGACAACAGTTAATGAACTATCATGAAACAGGGAAATCAATACAACTTCCAGGACCGAAACAGCGCCCAGAACATACAAAAACCTGTATTTGCGTGTTGCAAGGTCATAGAAAACAAAGGTGTTCGCAAGCGAGAAAAAAGCCGTGCCTGCTGCAAAATAAACAAGAAGACTGTTGATCTCCACGAATTCAGGACCAAATAATAATTTCACAATGAAATCCGGGACAAGTATGAATAATGCAACGATAAAAAATGATATGCTGCCTGTGTACAATAGACTATTCCTGAGTAGATTACTTCCATTATGATTTTTTTGATTCATCACGGTTGCTTTTGGGAACATGACCATTGCGATAGGCGCGGTGGCAAATAATATAATTTTCCCCAGAAGGCCTGCTGCGGCATAGTATCCCGCTTCTTTGTCGCTCAAATAGTGTTTTACGATGAGCATATCCGCATTCGTCACAAAAGTAAGCCCGATGGTTGCCAAAAGTACTACCATCGAGTAATTTAATAACCTGATATTGCCATTCACTTCTTTACTTTCTTTTAGAAAGCGTAATGGCATAAAAGCAAGTAAAAGCGCCAGAAGCGATCCAATGAACAATGCAAGTAATGCGCCGTTTACCCCAAAGCCGAAATAAACTAAAATAACACCGGAAAGCAACTTGAAAAAAGTGCCGGCAACACTGTTAATTCCCATATGTACGAACATTTGCATACCCTGTAAAGTGCCGATCAATACTGGTGCGAGAAAGGAAATAAACAATAAAATAGATAAAATAAAAAAATACATATTTGAATTTATCTTCAGGAAATCTGCTATATAGATACTCAAAATAAAAAACAGGACAGATACCGGTAATGCTATAAGAGTTAGTTTCCGGAATACATACCTCAACAGGTATTTTATTTTTTCAGGCTCAGAGCTGTGATCTGACACCAGTTTTGCTACAGATGTCTGTATCGTGGACGAAGGTACGGACATTATATAGAGCAGCGCTACAAGCGAACTATAAATACCATAATCTGATGGCCCAAGCATTCTTCCCACATAAAGCTGGAATAAATAATTCAATAATCCTGCTATAACAGAAGCTACAAACAGGATACTGCTGTGTTTTAAAAGTTCATTACCTTTGAAAAGCCTGATAAAATTCATAAAATGATACATAAATTCCTGTTCCATGCTTAAATGTTGTTTAAGAAAAGCCAGATCAGGGAATTATTTATATATCTTAAACAGTCTATATATAACTGATATAAACCGGGAACATATAATAACAATTGGGGTTGGCTTGGGTCTTGCCAATATTTTATCTTTTCGGGAAATCCATGATATATATCGAAATAAAGGGAGTTAATATGAATAAATTAGGTTTATTTATTATTGTACTTCAGATAATTTCACTGTCTGTAAGTGCTCAGAACATTTCATCAGTTGATAACACCTCTGAACTGGCAGAAAAAGGCAATTTCACTGAAACAGTCGCTGCCCAGATTGGATTGACTCCCTCTTCGGTTCCGAATGGACCTTACACAGGAACTGAAGGTACTTCAGTATCTTTTGACGGTTCGAAATCATTTGATCCGGATGGGCGCATAAAATCTTATTCCTGGAATTTTGGCGATGGAAATAACAGTACTTCAAATAAACCAAAACACATTTATATTCAGAATGGAACATATAATATTTCCCTTGAAGTAACAGATAATGACGGTCTCAATGCCACAAATACAACTACTGCAATAATAGCAGATAAAAAACCAGGAGTGGTGGAGTTCATAGGAACCCCAAGAACCGGGTTAGAACCATTGAATGTAACATTCACAGATTACTCGGATTCTTATGATGGAATTACATCATGGAAATGGGATTTCGATAATGATGGAACCGTAGACAGCACAATACAGAACCCAACATATGAATACGCAGCAGGCACCTATACTGTTGCCCTGACAGTCTGTGAAACCGATAGAGATTGCGAAACCAAGATAAGAACAAATTACATTACTGTTACAAAGGGAAAACTTTCTCCCTTTTCGGTTCCGAATGGACCTTACACAGGAACTGAAGGTACTTCAGTATCTTTTGATGGTTCAAAATCGTTTGATCCGGATGGGAGCATAAAATCTTATTCCTGGAATTTTGGGGATGGAAATATTAGTAATGTAAAAAATCCAACACACACTTATATTCAGAATGGAACATACAATGTTTCCCTTGAAGTAACAGATAATGACGGTCTCAAAGCCACAAATACAACTACTGCAATAATAGCAGATATAAAACCATTATCTGACTTCACAGGAACCCCAACGGCAGGGTTAGAACCATTGAATGTAACATTCACTGATATATCCGATTCTTATGATGGAATTGCATCGTGGAACTGGGATTTCAATAATGATGGAAAAGTAGATAGCACAGTACAGAATCCAACACATGAATATGCAGCAGGTAACTATACTGTCGCCCTGACAGTCTGTGAAACCGATGGAGATTGCGATACCAGGAAAAGAACGGATTATATTAAAGCCGAAGCAATTATCGCAATCACATACCCCGCAAATGGCCAGGCATTTACGACTTCTTCTATAAGAGTTAGCGGAACAATATATTATACTCTAGCAGTGAGCAAGGTAGAAGTAAGGGTCGGGTCTGGACCCTGGGTAGTGGCATCGGGAAACACCTCATGGACAGTTTCTTCTATGGGCCTCTCAGCAGGATCGAACAAGATCACGGCAAAAGCTACAGATAATTCAAATAATACATATGAAACATCAGTGAATGTTACATATTCTTTGCCAGACAATACACCCATAAGCAGCGGTGGCGGCAGAGAGGGAGGCGGTGGCGGAGGTGGTGGTCCATCCGGAGAGAACGTATCTAATATTGAGTTGATTGAAAAATATGACCTGCCAATATCCAGGAATGTGACCACATTCTACAGGTTTACGCATGTGAAGAATCCTATAATGTTCGTCAATATAACGGGCAACGCCACTATGGGTATAATAACGGCCTCAGGGGAAGTATTGAAAGGTACTTCTACCCTTGTTAAGACCCCGCCGGAGGGTCTTGTTTATAAAAATGTCAATATATGGGTGGGAACATCGGGCTTTGCAACACCAAGGAACATTAAGGAAGCCCTCATCAAATTCAGGGTAGATAATAATTGGATGAGCGCTAACAGTATTACAAGCAGCGATATCGTATTGGTGAAATGGAACGGGAATAGCTGGATAGAACTTGAAACCAGGATATTGTCAAAAGACGGCACAAACACATTCTTTGAAGGAAAGACATATGAATTCTCACCGTTTGCAATAACTGCGAAGATGGGGGGAGTTACTGCCAAAGTGCCAGGTTCTGAAATCCCACAACAGCCCGGGGTCACAGTACAGGTTCATAATGAAACCTTACAAAAGGCTGCAAAAGCAGCCATCAATACCCGGATAGCATCGGCAGGGATCTCGACATGGTCCACAATATTGATCATATTAATTATGAATATTATTGTAGTCGCAATGTATTTTAAGTGGGTGAAAAAATAGAAGCATTTCTCTTCTGCCAGAAGTTTAAGTAAATCCCTATAAGCTCAGGTAAAATAAAATAATTTCTATATGATTGATCTGACATGTAGACACAGGATCACGATTACTAGATCTCTTCTATTAATAATAACGTTTGTACAACACCTTCTTTCATAAGGTCAACAATATGCATAGATATATAAAAAAATCAAATAATAGTTATTATTACTTTAAAAACCAAAAAAAAATATATTGAAACCCAAGTTTCCCACCCAAAAATTGAAAGCAATAGCAGGCACCCCGGTGCCTTCCAGAATTTAGCTGATTTTTGGTCGTAACAACTTTACTTTAATAACTTATTCCAATTGACTTCAGATAA
>JBAQLI010000152.1:0-5133 GCA_049301735.1 Candidatus Methanoperedens sp. | reverse complement strand
TGAAATTGTGGTAAATTGTGCTGATAAAATATCATTTTTGAGTGGAAATGAAGGTGGGATTGATTTGTTCAACTCGAATTGAAAATAAAGTCATTTTTTCATTGAAGTGGGATTTGGGACAGCCTGTTTACCAATTTTAGAATAATCCGTATCCATATATGCTTCAGCACACCACTCATCTTTCGCTTTCACTACATGGTTTACACTAAACCCCGATATATTTTTGCGATTTATAAAGCTGTTCACCCATTCTGCCTTAATGCCGTCCCATTTTTTATCTAAATCAATTCTACCTTGGTTTTTCTTCTTCACAAATCCATCGTCTTTCCAATACCCAAAATATGTTTCTTTATTCGCAGGATGGGGCTTCTTTGCTGTTATAACAAGAATTGCAGTAACTACATTCACATCTGAATCAACAAACAACTCGTTTGGCATTGACATTACTGCTTCTAATGTATGGTTGTTGAGTAAGTTTGTTTTATCCTCTAATCCTTCTCCAGATGTAGATAGAACCCGTTCCATTGGGATAATCGCTACACAAGTCCCCCCCGATTGCAGATACTCTAAATTATTCAAGATGAATTTAATTTCAGATGGGTCGCCATCAACAGATTGGTAAGGTGGGTTTAGCATACCAATGTTTGGTTGAAACTCAGATACCATTGCCATTGTTTCTTTATTAAAACAATCTCCCTGCATTAAATTTGTTTTCCCATCGTCATGAAGATACATATTACAACATGCCAGTGCGTATATGTGTGTCGCTTGTTCAACACCAATAAGCTGTTTATTTTTTATATTTGTTTCTTTTTCCTTGTCTCCTTTTGCATCATTCATCATGATACGCATACCACTAATCAGAAACCCGCTTGTTCCGGTGCAATTATCAAGGAGAATACTATTCTTGTTCACCAGAGCTAAATGGCAGAAAAGGTCTGTAATGTGTGGTGGTGTTAGAACGATGCCGAATGCCTTATCTTTATTCGCATACCTTAAAAAAGCAATATATAACTCACTCAGGACATCATAATATTTATTTTTTGCAATAAATGGTTTAATATTGTCCTCGATTGATTTTATAATTGTAAATAATACCTCCCGTTTTTGGGATAATATGGCATGGTTTTCTATAAAACTAAACTCACTTGTTATGATTTGTATTTTTGTCTCATCAAGTTTACCCTTCAATTGGTTTTTAATAGACTCAATTAAAAACCGAGCAAGTTCAACTGGTTCTGTCTGTTCTCGATATGCACTTCTAAACGCCTTATTATCCAAGGCAATCAATATACCACTTAATAATAATAGTCGTTTGTCCTCACCAACCTTATCTTTATGAAGGTTATTATTAAGTTCTATAATATATTTTTTGATACTATCAACCGTGTGGATTGTTTTTTCTTGGCTTTCTTTATAACCATTCAGATAATTTTCCAATGATAGGAGTCTATCGCCGAATACACTGTTAGCTTTGCTTTCGTTCTTTAATTGTAAATAATGAGATACCTTCAATTCTTTTTCAGTTTCTCCACTTACTGCTATTGCCAAAACATCATATTCTTTAGATAAATATGAAGAATAAAGCAATACGCCATCAACAGCGTATTCATCGTACTTATCATGGTTCTTGCTTTCATGTTTCATCACACTTGCCTTGCATTCAACGACTATTATGTAGTCTGGTCTTTCTTTTTGGAACGTGATTATAAATTCTGGTTTTCCTCCACCCATTCCAGACTTTGATGCAATTTTTAATATTTTATCCACACGTGGGATGCTAGACTTTTGTTTTTCAAGAAGAATATCATTATATTTTTCATCGTTTTTAAAATGGTCGTTTACAATATCTTCTGTATTTCGTTCATTCATGTCCTCAGCCACCAATAAGTCCTGTTGCCTCTATCTTCCTTGTTTACATAATTCTTTTCATGCAACGCTAACAGATTATCTTTTGCTGTCTGCCATGCGATACCCAATTTTTCAGATACTTGCCTTGTTGTCAATTGTCTTCTAGCTACATAGAGAAGATTGATTATTCGTTTTTCGTTTGGAGTAAACTTATTGTTCATCATTTTTACTCCGAACATATTTTATCTCTATATCCTCTTGCTGATTTATTATGGGAGATGGCAGTACGACTTTAAATCTAATCTTATCTCCTTTCTTAATACCAATCGCATTGGCGATATCATTTGGAAACCGAACCAAGTACTGTTTACCATCGAAATTAATATTTGCTTCTTTTTCAGCTATGTCAGATAGTGGCTCTGCGATTACACCCTTTATTTCATTCGGTAGTTTAGAGTAATCCAATGGCTTTGGCTTCTTTTCGTTATTTCGTACGGTTTTTTTACTCATTTATAGTAATAGATAGTACGAATAGATATATATAACTAACTCATCGTACGATTTATAGAAAGGCTTATATGGGTATAAGGCAATCTATCGTACGACAGATTAAAATGAGGAGAATAAAAATGCTTGCTAACAACGAAAACAAATATCCACAAGTCATCGGCACACGAGAGGACAGAGGAAGGGCAATAGCTGAAAAAGATAGACAGATCATGAGAATGAATGACCATTCTTACAAAGTAAAATCACAATCAAGTGATATTCTTTATGACATAACCTCGTCTGAGATTGGGTGGAAATGTACTTGTCCAGATCATACAAACAGAGGTGTAAAATGTAAACATATTTTCGCTGTCGAGTTAGTCTTTAACTTAAGGGAACAAGTAAAAAAGAATGTGGTAATTCACTCACTTGAAATTACTGATTGTATTTATTGTCATTCGACTAATATCAAGAAATTTGGAATCCGACATAACAAACACCATGATGTACAGAAATATCAATGCAGAGATTGTAAACAGTATTTTTCATTCAATATTGGTTTTGAGAGATTGAAACACAATCCACAAGCAGTAACAACCGCTATGCAACTATATTTCAGTGGCGAATCACTTAGAAATACAATGAACTCACTCAAGCTAATTGGTGTTCAAGTATCACACCAAACAATCCTTAATTGGATTGGTAAATACACCAATCTCATGAAAGAATATGTGGATAAATTGAAACCGCAAGTGTCTGGTACTTGGAGAGCGGATGAAGTATTTATAAAATTCAGTGGTAATATGAAGTATCTATTCGCTCTGATGGATGACGAAACTAAATATTGGATTGCACAAGAAGTTGCGGATACGAAAGATAGGCACGATGCAAGAAATCTATTTCATGAAGGTAAGGAAATCACTGGAAAAAGACCAAATGTCCTCATAACCGATGGATTACCAGCTTATCACGATGCATTTAGCAAAGAGTTCTATACTAATTGTTTACCACAATCCAAACACATCAACGCAATCAAACTTGATGGCGATATGAACAATAATACAATGGAAAGAGCCAATGGGGAAGTTAGGGATAGGGAGAAGGTAATGAGAGGATTGAAGAAGACAAATACTCCAATTCTTCCAGGATACCAGATATTCCACAACTACATGAGACCACATCAAACACTTAAAGGTAAGACTCCTGCGGAAGCTTGTGGGATTAAGGTTGAGGGCGAAAATAAGTGGATAACTCTGATACAGAATGCAAGTCAGGCCGAAAATAATAGAAAATAGCAATGTTCCTGAATTGTCTTTCTTAATCATTAATATTTTTGATGGGGATAAAAACAAATGTCGCAAACGGGAAGGCATACGTAAATTCGGATACCAATACATTTATTACTTTTAAAAAACATTTCTCAGTCAAAGGAGATGACAATAAAAATAAACTAAATTGTAAAGTAAAATCAATGGAGATTTTACCATACAACATACAGAAGCGTTAGTCACTCTTTTGTATGCTGTGTGGGGTAATAATCTTTTCGGAATAGCGAAGCGAGTCTACGAAATATGAATAAACATCATTCCAGAGGTTAATAATATGAATGAACAGACAATTAGAAGAGAAGAAGAACAATTAGAAACTAGACCAGCAGGAACACAGAAGGCAACGAATAAATGGGAAGAAGCAAAGACAGAAGAAGTAGCATTGTTCAGTAGTATTCCCTTAGAAGATTAGAATAATCTCAAAAGAGATAGGATAATTAATAATATAACACCAGTTCCCAGAAAGATTATTGAAATAAATAATAAAGTTGCTTTAGTGTTGCATACCTTACGCAACACTTTTCCTGTTTTCCAAATAGTGGCAGCAATACCAGTTATTTGAATTTCCTGTGAAGTTCCCTCATATTTATCAATCAATTCGTTAAATAAAAGAAGATGCGTTTTTCTTGGAATTAGAACCCATATACTAAAAATTACAGAGATTAAAAATGAAAACACCGTCAAAAAGAATACCTCTCTATAATCTTCAATTTTTACAAATCCGATTAAAAATGTAATTAAAATGCCTGCTATTGATATTATACCTATTGCTTTCGTATCAATTGCTTCATGTCTTTTATTTTCAGTATCAAAGATATTCTGTGATACATCCAACATTGCATCGTTAAATTCTATCATATATCCCTCTTAATACTTATTGAAAAGTATTTAAAGAAACCCATCGATTCACTGACAGCCATTTTCACAAAAAAAATTAGTTTACAAAGACCACCCAAGATTTCCCAAAACTCTCCATTCATCCAGCAAACGATTTTTGACAGCCATTCACAGCAAACGTAGATTTGACAGAACCTGGCCAAATGGTTCTGTCAAGTTGTCGGTTGTTTTGATGTTTTCAAATCATTGTCAAAAATCGGTTGCTAGGCTGTAAAAAAATAAAAGAGGGATTAACCTCTTTTGCGCTTTTCATAGTAGGAAATACCAAGTTTTCCCCATATTCCAAAATTGCCTATTTTTTTCCCTGCGCTACCAACAACACGAAGGTTTCGCTCTTGTGATATTGGTGATTTGTGCGCTTTTTTAGTAACGGACATTTTAATGCCTCGAATGTATATATTTATTTTTTTCAGATTCACGAAGCCGTCAAATTAGCTATTTGATTTAAAAACCTATCTCTTTTTTAGCTATGACCTGATTTTATCGTGTAGAGATGGTATTTCACCGATAGATTTTAATACTTTGTAAATTCTTTTTTTATGAAAGAATTTATAAAAGTGTTTAAAGG
>JBAQLI010000151.1:0-2839 GCA_049301735.1 Candidatus Methanoperedens sp. | reverse complement strand
GTTTAATATTCATTTTCACCATCGAATCAACATATTAACTTAATATTCCTGTAATAATGTTAATGTATATTGATTTTTCGGAGAATTGATTCCAAAGTAGCTGTATTAGAGTGTTGTTACCAGTATTGGCTGGTTTAACTGAAAAAAATGGTATCTGAATAGTCACAATTTTTTATCCATTACTTTTTTTTTAACAATTGTGCTTAACACCTTCATCTCCGAACACGAGTTCGCATACCTTCCATTTTGGCATAATATCTTGACCCTTGTTCGTCTATACCTTCATTTGTCGGAACAGTCTTAATCATTTCTTACTTCCATTTTCATGATTAAATCCAGTGGGTTCTGTATACGACTAAAATCTTTATGGTTGACGTGAGTATATATTTGTCGTCTTGATACTCTTATGCTACAGCTTCATTTATATAAGTCACCGGTATACCGGTGAAAAGCGCAAAATATTTATTAACATTTTAATATATTTTTGTGGGCGCGCAATCACGTTCCCTATGCAGCTATCGTAAAATTCTAAGGCCGGCGTGCTCCTCATGCCCCATATCCGCCCATGGGTCACGTCCGCAGCATCCTGACGCGCCGGGAATCCAGCCAGGGGAAGCGCGCCTGAGAGCAAGCAAGGCCATGCGCGTCGGGGTCTCCACAAAAAAACGAGTTCCGGCAAGTTTAATCCGCAGATTTGCGCAGATTAATTGCTATGGAGGTACTTCGCGAATGGATAGAGAAGACGGCGGCGGCCATTGTGGCGGTTCTTTCTGAAGAACATCTTTATTAAGCGCGACCATGGCAAAAGATAATACTAACACAGATGCCAGTATTATTGTGAGAATGTAACCCGGTTTCATGATCCCTGATTTATTAATAAATCACATCATCAATATAAGTTGTGGGTGGTTAGGCTTTGTGTAATGAAGAGAGGGCGTTTCAATTTGTGTTGGTAGTTATCCTGATGTGTTGCACATCTTAATTTATATCTAAAAACAACCCAATCTAAGACTTATAAATTATTATCTCTTTCGATTAAAAAAAAGAGAGACCGTTACAACTGGTGATATTTATTGAGACATCATATTAATTAATATATTTATTTCTTTATCCTTGTCAGGATTCTTTTCTCTCATCAACTCAAATATTTTTTTAGCATCTTTCTTTAAAAATCTTGTTACAGACCTTCGATAATCATTGACATATTCAGAATCAGGAATCAGCTCTCTCAATTCCTTAAATAATATTGGTTCTTTAAGGACAAATAATGGTTTACTTAAAAAGATTGTATTTGGATAATCACTATCCCAATTTGGATAATCCTTTAACCAATTCTTATTACTTCTAATATCTCCAAATCCAGATTCTACTTTAAATACAGCAAAGATGCCATGATTCTTGCACGAAACTTTTGGAAGGACTTTCCATTTTGGCCCTTTTTTACGATCCCTATAACTTTTCGTTTTATACCCCAATACTAAATTGTCTTTTTTGGCATTTATGAAATACTCTAATCCTCGCGCATTCGCAGGTATTCCATAAGGGCTTCGTTCTGGATAATCGTTTATTTTTGGAGATAGGGCATTTTCACCATCAATTAATCCTATTACATAATTTGTATTATCGTCTTTTTCTTTTATTGTTTTCCTCATCATAAGATTAAGATACTCTATTTGATTATATTAATCCACCGATTTCACAAGACCGTTACAATTTGTTTTAGATAATTATCCCAAAGTGTCACACTTCTTACTTAGTTGATCTAAAAACAACCTGAAATAAGGCTTATAGATATTCATCTCATTATATTATAAGAATAGTTGATATATTTAAAAATCATTTTATTTATATTTTCATTCCCCTCGTCAGAAATATTTCATATACAAGCATATATATTAAACCATTGGTGATTATTTTGAAATTTGAAACTATAAAAGATTGTGGTGAATTCGGAATAGAATTTTCTATAAAAGATGGTGAAGGGACAAGGGTTTCAAAAGAGTTTTTGCAGCTTTTAATTCGTAACATTATTAAACGTTCTACAGAATATTTTGATGCAACTGAAAGCCATATTTTTTTTTATAAAGAAAAACAGCTACATTCAGTAGTTTGTCCTTCTATAGCTGATTTAACACCAAGCTACGTTATAGAACATCCGATTACTCGAAAGCCTCGTGGAGAGGAAGAATATTCGGGAAAATGTGATTATTGGATAAGCTACAGGAATTATTCATATGTAATGGAACTAAAACATTCTTTTTTTGCTTATAGAAATATAAAATCTCCTCGTCAAGATATATCTAACAAATTCAATAGATGTCTAGATCAATTAAAGGAAATCAAGAGGGGAGAAACAAGAAATTTAGCGATGAATAAAGGTACAATTAAAATCGCATTGCAAGCTATTGTTTTTTTTCGAAGTTCTCAAAATACTATAAGAAATGATGAATCAGAAGAACAAGATATTGAGGATGCTTTTGAACTACTAATTCAAAATTCTGATTTAAAGGAATCTAACGTAAGGTCTCTTTGGATATTACATGATAGGCTTTTTCGAGCTTTCGAGTATGATAATGGATATGAAATATTCCCAGCGGTTGCTTTTGTTGGAAAAATCTTTGATGTAATATTGAAATAGAGCCTAACTCCAGTCAACAACTGTGTTATATTTTAAAATTACGTATAATTTTTCGCTATACGCATTTTTTTTAATAGCGTTTCAATTTACCAACACCAATTGTAACTGTCTCAATGAAAAATAACAGTTATCAATATGATTAATCCGGTCTAAACATACATATCTATCTTCATATCCCCTATCATCCCCCCACCTTTGAAT
>JBAQLI010000150.1:0-3167 GCA_049301735.1 Candidatus Methanoperedens sp. | reverse complement strand
GGACAAACCCTCGTTGGACGGGAATAATGTTCATAGCATCATGCTCCTGTCTTCAGACGGGAGTTGTTGACACATGCTACACAATAACAATTATATAACTGTATAACGTAATAAATGCGTAAGAGGGTACAAAATGTCGATACTTGACGTAACGGAAGACCAGATCTTCCAGACTTTAGGCAAAGGGAGAGATCCCAATTTCAAGCCTATAGAAAAGGTCAGGCCCGCAATAGTAAAACCTAAAAAAACATGTTCTATCAATCAGAATGTAAGGGCTGCACCTGTAGAAAAAGTTACACAACCCCTGGAACAGGTTGTTAAACCTGAAATAATAGTTGCTTCACCGCAAAACGATGATTCGGTTAAGAGGCTTACAGAGGATTTGAATGAACTGAACAACCGCGTTAATGGGATACAGAAAATGGTAAAATGGTATGTAATACCCCAATCTGTAGTCGTTATGGTTCTGATCATTGCTATTGTGGTAAAAGCTAATTCTTGAACCAACCGATATTTTATTGTATTAGCAATTCTTCTTGGAGGACATGAAATATATTGTCCTCGTCGGCGATGGGATGGCCGATTATCCTATTCCGGAACTTGGTGGTTTGACCCCACTTCAGGCAGCAGATACCCCTAACATGGATTTTATTGCAAAACATGGAAAATGCGGGGTTGCAAAAACCGTACCCGATGATAAGCCGCCAGGCAGCGATGTTGCAAATCTTTCTATAATGGGATATGATCCTGATAAATATTATTCAGGCCGCGGTCCGCTTGAAGCCGCAAGTATAGGAATAAATCTTGAAAAAGACGATATCGCTTTTCGGTGCAATCTTATTACAGAGAAAAACGGGTTGATCGCGGATTACAGTTCAGGTCATATTTCAAGTGAGGAAGCCGGTATCCTGATAAAAGCTGTAGATAAGGAACTTGGCAAATCGTGCCGGTTCCATGCAGGTGTAAGTTACAGGCATCTGCTCGTAATGAAACGTGCAGAGTTTGCACAGTGTACCCCGCCTCATGATGTAGTAGGCCAATCGGTTGAAGATGTATTGCCGCGCGGTGAGGATTCTCAATATCTGATTTCACTCATAAAAGCATCACAACCTGTTCTTGAAAACCACGAAGTCAATAACAAGAGAAAAAAAGCAGGGAAGAACATAGCCAACCTTATCTGGCCATGGGGACAGGGAAAGGCGCCTGAAATGCCTCTTTTTAAGGATATGTTCGGGGTTTCGGGTTCGATAATCTCGGCTGTTGATCTTTTAAAAGGGATCGGGAAATATGCAGGTCTTAATGTCATTGACGTTCCAGGAGCCACAGGATATCTTGATACTAATTTTTCCGGAAAAGCACAATATGCACTTGATTCACTAAAAGAACGGGATTTTGTCCTTGTGCATGTCGAAGCGCCTGATGAGGCAGGACATATGGGAAATATAGAAGCAAAAATAAAAGCGATTTCTGATTTTGATGAGAAAGTGGTAGGAGGTATGCTTAATGAACTTGGCGGATTCGGGGACTATAAAATACTTGTTTTACCTGACCATCCAACCCCCATTTCCATAAAAACGCATACAAGAGAACCAGTTCCCTTTGCAATTTATTCTTCTGTGGAAAGTGCTGATTATGTGGACAGGTATGATGAATTCGCGGCAAAAGAAGGGATTTTCGGGCTTGTGGAGGGATACAGGCTGATGAGTTTACTGATCGGGAGAAGCGGAAAATGAGGCTGTTTTGAAGGAAATGTACTGGTATTTAATAGGGATTGTTGCTGCATTGCTGACTACATTTGGTTTTGTGCCCCAGATAATCAAAATGCATAAAACCAGATCCTCAAAGGATATAAGCCTTGTAACTTTATGCCAGTTCAGCGCAGGTGTTTTCTTGTGGACGTTGTATGGGATCCATCTTGGGGATGTTATTATCATTATGGCGAATTTTATCAGTTTTTTAATTCTTATAGTAGCGATCTGCGTGTATTATTATTATAAAAAATAGTTACTTTCTCAGATCTTAACTTTTAGCATTTTATGATGTATAATATAAAAATATCAGTGCCAGCAGCATAAGCGCTATAGTCAATAAAATAGCAATAATCGCATATCGTTTGTCAGAACCAAAAACAATCGGTATTGGACCGATCAATATTACGCCTCCACCTTTTACTTTTGTTTCAGGTTCCGTATCTAAAACTTGAATGCTTTTTTTTCCGGGAGTTTCATTTCTCCTACCGAGGAAGAACATCAAAAGCATCAGAATAACACCAATAAGCATCGCTATTACTGTGATCTCAGGGGATGTCCCGAACGCTATGGGGATAGGGCCGATCATAATAAGACCGCCGATATTTGTTTTTTGCGAGGAGACTATAGTCCCTATGAAAACCATTGCAAAACCAATGAGTATCAGGATAATACCTGTTTTAATTAATTTCATAAGCTTTTTGTTTTAACGATATCGCCTTCAATATCCTCAATTTCACGGACAAAATTATCTGCGATATCTTTTGCGACTGCTTTCCAGTCTTTTATCCCCATTTCAGTTAGTGCGGCAGTCCTGACATCATGAGGCGTTCCCTGTGTTGTGATATTGATACCGCAATGGATTTTTTCACTTGTTACACCCGCACTTGCAATGCTTACAGTAAGTTTTCCGTTATCCACAAAAAGATCGTCACCATTCCGGGTTGCTTTTATGCCGTGTTTTCCAAGCACATCCCTTATGTTTACGATAAGAAGGCGCTGCATGTAATAAGCAAGCCGCATACTTGCAGGTGATTCAAATCTCTCTACAATAAAATGGATCAGGTCGTCGCCCTTTATGGTTTTTCCTGCTTTTTCATCTTCAAAGTCCTTCATGTTCTCAAACGTCACATCCATGGGGCCGTGGAAAACCACTATGGAATCGCCTTTGATTCCCATGCTGTAAGCCCATAATGGCGCGATCTGGGAGCCGTCGTATTTTATTGCATTTGGAAGGATTATTGAGTTCATGATTGTTGGATATTTATTGTTTTTGTAGGACATATAATTTATTTACCATAGCGTCAAGATAGACTTGTTACTTTTTAAATATATAACTAAATATTTTAATTTATGTGTTTCGCAGCATCCTTATTATTTTCTTAAAATGAATAATAAACGGTCAAATATTCTGTAGTG
>JBAQLI010000149.1:0-1787 GCA_049301735.1 Candidatus Methanoperedens sp. | reverse complement strand
TTTTATACATAAAAATCTGCCACATACAATACAGGTTTGTAATTCTGGTTTATATATTTTCATAATCCCCATATATAGTAGAACTACATTTGTAATATATATGCTAATTGGTTATAGAAACTATGGTGCCAGTTGAAATAATTTATAAAAACATCCCTTTGGAAGAGATACTTTGGAACATTCAGGCTCCGCCAGACGCTTTAATTGAATCGGTCGATGTGGAAAAGTGAAACATGCAAAACCATTGATTTGGGAGGTAAACCTGTAGGGGAGACTAAATTGTTAGTTACCCAACGAACAATATTTATAGTTCAGTTAATATTCCCAGGAAGTAGATCAATCCTCCCTCATTGCACGTAAAATAATTATCTATAAAAGAAGTATCTACAATTCATATGTTAATGCAACAAAAAGGCAAGGACGAAGAACTTTACGATCTATTTAAAGATGATTTTCCCAATCATAAAATGAGGATATAATGGCAATAAAAAAACTTTTCAAATCTAATGAGGAATGGAAAAAAATTTTAACACCAGAGCAATACCATATACTGATAGAGGCAGGAACAGAGACAGCCGGAAGCTGCGCATTTTCAATTAAACGAGACGGAGTTTTTCATTGCATTGCCTGTGATAATCCTTTGTTTATCTCTAAGAGCTTGTCTGAAAATTAGATAAACTTTGAGCGATATATTGTTCGTATATGAAAGAACAAATTAAAAGAGAGCCATATCAAACAGACCTATCAGATGATGAGTGGCAAAGAATCGAGCTTTATGTACCAAAGCCAAAAACAAACCATGGTAGAAAGCGTAAACATCCATACCGTGAGATCTTGAACGCCATCTTTTATTTGTTGCGTTCAGATTGTCATTGGCGGATATTACCTCACGATTTTCCAAAATGGAAAAACGTCTACCACTATTTCCGCCTCTGGCGCCTTAATGGAACCTGGAAACAAATTAATGCTAGCTTGCGAACTGAACAAAGGAAATTTCCCAGTCTGCAATTGGTCTGGGCAGATGGCGGCTATGCTGGAAAGCTGATCGGTTGGATAAAGCAATTCTGTGGCTGGACTCTGGAAATAGTCAAGCGTAGCGAAGCTATAATTTATGCTACAATGGTGCATTTAATGATCAGGCGGTTGTCACAAATTCAAATTTCCAAACAACATTGAATATTCAGACAAGCTCTAAGAAGGTGGTTGAGTTAAAACCTGTTGGTAACACAGGCTAATTATTTTCTACGACATCTATTTGTATAAATACTAAACACTTAACTTAGGAGGTAAGGTTTTGAAAAAGAAAGTAAAGTTGCTCAAGGATATAATGACGAAAAGAGTAGTAATGGTACCTGCCACGCTTTCAATCAGGGAAATTTCGAAGATCATGGCTAGGGAAGAGGTATCTGGAGTTGCTGTGGAAAGTCCGGAGAGAGGGGTCATGGGAATCGTCTCGGAGTGTGATGTACTTTGTCATTTTGGAAAACTGAACTGGGAGCTTTTGACAGCGGAGGAGATAATGACCCCGCATGTAGTGGCTATTAGACCTGAGACAACTCTTGAGGAAGCTGCGGATGTGATGAATGAGAAACACATCCACAGGTTACTGGTGATGGGCAGGGATTTGAGTGAGCCCCAGATGCCGGCTGGCATAGTCAGCGCAAGCGACATTGTTAAGGAAATTGGCAAGGGGAGTTTTTAGTTATTTTCTCAAGGTCTAAGAATAAATGGCTCTAAAGTTTTACAACACATTATCAGGCGAAAAAGAGGTTTTTGTTCCTTTAAAA
>JBAQLI010000148.1:0-21983 GCA_049301735.1 Candidatus Methanoperedens sp. | reverse complement strand
ATTATCAGCAAAGTGGCTAAATTTTTTTAATAACCATTGTACATTCCCCATAGATTATTTTTATTATTGCTATAAACCTTTTTCCATTCTAATAAACATGTGCATACTAACTTAATGCCATTGCTCTATGGGAGCGGTATAAAATGAAATTAGTGCAAAAAAATGTTGTCAAAGTAATCATTAAATACTTTGAAAAATGATATAATTGTGAAAACTAATATGCTCAGTGAAACAGTAATCTCAAAAGGATATCAGACCGTAGTACCTGCAAAAATAAGGAAAGCTCATAAAATAGTACCCGGAGACGTTCTGGAATGGATCGACACCGAAAAGGGAATAATAGTGCAGCCAAGAAAAAAGAGGACATTAAAAGATATAATCGGGCTTGTAAAAGGGGAAGGAGATGCGGTTGAGACCAAAAAGCGAGTCCAGAAGGGACTTAAATGATCTTTGCGGACTCTTCATATTTTATTGCCATAGCAAGAGAAAAGGACAGGTGGCATGAAGATGCCCTGAGGGTGTCTGAAAAAATCAGAGAATCACTGCTCATCTCTGAGCTTGTTATAAGTGAGAGCATAACGATGGTGGGTTCATTTGAAGGAGGCAAGGCTGGGAAAATTCTCTATGAATACTTCATAGATAATTGCAGAGTAGAATTCATAAATGAAGAGATGATGGGAAAGGCGGTGGACACATTCTTGAAGTACGACGGTTCGATATCCCTGGCTGATGCCTCATCCATTGAAATAATGAAAAAACATGGGATTAAAAAGATAATTTCATTCGATAGCGATTTTGATAAAGTAAAAGAAATCGATAGGCTCAGGTAGATATGACCAGATTCAAAAACCCAAAATTGAGAAATCGTAGATTATATTTTACAATTATCCAGGAAAACATCAATTATAATTGATAAATCTCCGTCCAATAGATAATAAATGTCAGCTACAATAACAGAATCAAATGTTGAAGAAGCAGCTCTTGAAATACTTTCAGATTTAGGATATAAAATCCTTTACGGTCCCGATATTGCGCCGGATGGGATATCTCCTGAAAGGCAAAGCTATAGCGATGTTGTCCTGGTTGATAGACTGAGAGATGCAGTTGATAAAATCAATCCGGATATTCCAAAAGAAGCAAGGGAAGAAGCAATTAAAAAAATATTAAGGACAGAGAGTCCGCAGCTCATCATCAACAACCAGAGCTTCCATAAAAAACTTGTTGAGGGTGTTGATGTCGAATATAGAAAAAAAGATGGAAGCATTGCAAATGATAAGGTCTGGCTCTTTGATTTCAAGAACCCGCAAAATAACGAATTCCTTGCAGTGAATCAGTTCACAGTTGTTGAAAACAACAATAACAGAAGACCTGACATAATCCTTTTCATAAACGGCTTGCCTCTTGTCATTATAGAATTAAAAAACCCCGCTGATGAAAATGCAACGCTATGGACTGCTTTTAACCAGGTTGAAACCTACAAAACCCAGATTCAAACACTATTCCATTACAATGAGATCTCGGTAATCAGCGATGGAATAGAAGCAAGATCAGGAACTATAACCTCGAACAAAGAAAGGTTCATGCCCTGGAAAACGATCGAGGGAAAAGAAATTGCACCTTCGGCTATGCCGCAATTAGAAGTTCTTTTTCAGGGGATGTTAGATAAAAAAATACTGCTTGATCTGATAAGACACTTCATAGTTTTTGAGCAGGAAAGGCAGGATATCCATAAAAAACTCGCTGCATATCATCAATATCATGCTGTGAACAAAGCGCTTGAAACAACAATCAGGGCATCAAGCCCTCAGGGTGACAAGCGCTGCGGTGTAGTATGGCAT
This sequence comes from Candidatus Methanoperedens sp., assembly GCA_049301735.1. Classification (GTDB taxonomy): domain Archaea; phylum Halobacteriota; class Methanosarcinia; order Methanosarcinales; family Methanoperedenaceae; genus Methanoperedens. The sequence goes on along the minus strand of JBAQLI010000148.1, from coordinate 20,145 downwards.
ACGCAGGGGTCGGGTAAAAGTCTCACAATGGCTTTTTACACAGGGAAACTCGTTTTAACATTGGATAATCCCACGATCGTTGTATTGACGGACAGAAACGACCTTGATGACCAGTTATTTGGTACTTTCAGCCGGTGTCATGAACTTCTAAGACAAAAACCGGAACAGGCAACTTCAAGAGATCAATTAAAGCAGCTCCTCAGGGTTGCATCAGGTGGTGTAGTCTTTACAACGATACAGAAATTCTTCCCAGAAGAAAAAGGTGACAGATACCCTTTGCTCTCAGAACGAAGGAACATCATAGTCATAGCAGACGAAGCCCACAGGAGCCAGTATGACTTTATTGATGGGTTTGCCAAACATATGAGGGACGCCCTGCCAAATGCCTCATTTATCGGATTTACAGGTACACCCATCGAAAAATCAGACAGAAGCACACCTGCTGTATTTGGAAATTATATCGATATCTACGATATAGAGCAGGCAGTAGAAGACGGCGCCACTGTAAGGATTTATTACGAAAGCAGGCTTGCAAAACTTGAATTAAAGCAGGAAGAGCGCCCCAAGATAGATCCAGAATTCGAAGAAGTCACAGAATTCGAAGAAGTAGAGAAAAAAGAAAAGCTCAAAAGCAAATGGGCAAGGCTTGAAGCAATAGTGGGCAGTGAAAAACGTATAAGAATTATCGCCCAGGACATTGTAGATCATTTTGAGAAACGGCTTGAAGTCCTCGATGGCAAAGGCATGATAGTCTGCATGAGCAGGCGCATATGCATCGACCTTCATAATGAGATTGTCAAATTGAGACCCAAGTGGTACGATCGGGATGATGACAAAGGAATTATTAAGGTTATCATGACAGGTTCTGCAAGTGATGATCTAAGCTGGCAGGAACATATTCGGACTAAACCACGGCGAAGAGCTCTGGGAGACCGCATGAAAGACCCTGACGACCCTCTTAAGATTGCGATCGTGAGGGATATGTGGCTAACAGGATTTGATGCCCCAAGCCTTCATACGATGTATGTCGATAAACCAATGCGCAGTCATGGATTGATGCAGGCAATCGCCAGGGTAAACCGCGTTTTCAAGGATAAACCCGGAGGACTCGTTGTTGATTACCTTGGAATAGCTGATGAATTGAAGAAAGCACTATCGGAATATACTGAAAGTGGTGGAAGGGGTAAAACCACATTGGATAAAGAAGAAGCTGTCACACTGATGCTTGAAAAATATGAATTGACGGCAGCTTTATTCCATGGATTTGATTATACAAAATTTTTCACAGCATTGCCAAGAGAAAAAATGTCTATTATCCCGGCTGCTATGGATTTTATAATAAAGCAGGAAAATGGTAAAGAAAGATATTTAGAATATGTAACCAGATTATCACAGGCGTTCGCTCTTGCTGTCCCGCATGAAGAAGCTTTAAGGATTCGTGATGAAGTAGGATTTTTCCAGGCGATAAGGTCAGGGCTTGTTAAAACCACAGTAATTGCAGGTAAAACACAGGAAGAACTGGACTCTGCAATAAGGCAGATAATTTCCAAAGCTATTGTCTCAGATAAAGTCATTGACATCTTTGATTCGGTTGGATTGAAAAAACCGGATATCTCAATATTATCCGATGAATTTTTAGAAGATGTTAAAAGGATGCCTCATAAGAATCTTGCATTCGAATTGCTCAGGAAACTCCTGAATGATGAAATAAAAACAAGATCAAAAAAGAATCTGATCCAGAGCAAATCTTTCGCGGATATGCTTGAAAAAGCTATCAAAAGATACCAGAATAAAAGCATAGAGACCGCGCAGATTATTGAAGAATTAATAGAACTGGCAAAAGAGATGCGGGAAGCAAGACTCAGGGGAGAAAAATTAAATTTAAATGAGGAAGAACTTGCTTTTTATGATGCCCTGGAAGTAAATGATAGTGCAGTAAAGGTTCTGGGTGATGAAAAATTAACAATTATTGCAAGAGAACTTGTTGAAACCGTTCGAAAGAATGTGACAATCGACTGGACATTAAAGGAAAGTGTTCAGGCAAAGCTCAGGGTTACGGTAAAAAGGATATTGAAAAAGTACGGCTATCCTCCTGATAAACAGAAGAAAGCAACTGAGACTGTATTGGAACAGGCGACTTTGTTGTGTAAGGATTGGGCCGAAATAGGAATATAAAAATATTCAGCGTTATTATTCAAACCTTTCTCGGATCCTTTATCTCCCCGTACAGCGCGCTTGCTGCCGCAGTCGCGGGAGATGAGAGATAAACAAAAGCATCAGGGCTTCCCTGCCTGCCCTTGAAATTCCTGTTCGATGTTGAAAGTCCGACTTCGCCTTTTCCAAGAAGCCCGAATGAGCCGCCCATACATGGTCCGCAGCAGGGCGACTCAACGATAGCGCCTGCTTCCATGAACTGCTCCACGTATCCGGCTCGAAGGGTCTTCATGTATTCAGTATGCGATGCAGGAATAATCAGCAGGCGAACACCTTTTGCCACTTTTTCGCCATTCATCATCTTAGCAACGATCTCAATATCCTCAAAGCGCCCGTTGGTGCATGAACCCACGAACACCTGGTCGATCTTCGTTCCTTCCACTTCTTCAACTGATTTCACGTTATCAACGTTATGCGGACACGCAACCTGCGGTGAGAGGTCGCTAACATCGTATTGTTTGATTTTGGCAAACGATGCATCCTCATCGCTTTTCCACTTCGGGTCAAGCTTAAAACCCGGTATCCTTTCCTTCAGGTATTTTTCTGTGGTCTTATCTGCTTCTATTATCCCTGCTTTTCCACCCATTTCGATCGCCATGTTGGACATGGTCATCCTGCCCGGAATATCCATATTCCTGACAGTTGAACCGCAGAATTCGCTGGTCATATACCGCGCGCCTTCGACTCCGACATCACCGATAAGATGTAAAATGACATCTTTCGGGTAAACGCATTCTGGCAGCTTTCCTTCAACCTCAAATCTAAATGTCGCAGGTACGCGGAACCACAGTTTTCCTGTTGCAAAAACAAATGCCATATCCGTGCTTCCGATACCAGTGGAAAAAGCGCCAAGCGCGCCATAAGCGCATGTATGAGAATCAGAACCCACAATGAGGTCGCCCGGTCTTACATGACCTTTCTCAGGCATCACCTGATGGCATACACCCTCAAAAACATCATAATTCAGGATATCCTGCTCTTTTGCGAACTGGCGAAGGAAAATATGGTTCGCTGCTGCATTAAGGGAATCAGCAGGTACCTGGTGATCAAAAAGAATAATGATTTTACTCGGATCCCAGACCCTGGGGTTTTTCTTGCCTTTTACAATTTCCCTGAAACCCTCAACTGCAAGCGGACCCGTAATATCATGTGTCATGGCGCAATCAATATTTGCGAGTACAAAATCTCCCGCTTTTACTTTTTTGTTAGTTGCTTTACTGAAAATCTTTTCTGAGATCGTTTGTGCCATGAATCCATCTTGATAGCGTGGAATTATTTAATCTTTTGGAGATATCAGAACATTTTAATGCCAAAGCGGTACATTTCACCAATCATGACGGAAGAGTTTTGCATAGTCCCTGATACGAGTGTAATAATTGACGGCAGGATAACAGCCAAATTAAAAGCAGGAGAATTCAAATCTGCCAGGGTCATAATAGCCGAAGCGCTTATGTCAGAGCTTGAAGCGCAGGCTAACCGCGGGAAAGAGATGGGCTTTAAGGGGTTAGAAGAGCTAAAAGAGCTCAGCGACATGGCAAAAAGAGGGGAGATCACGCTTGAATTCACAGGAAAAAGACCATCTCTTGAGCAGATAAAACTTGCATCAGGAGGAGAAATCGATGCAATGATCAGAAGCATTGCTGTTGAGAATAATGCCCTTTTCATCACAAGCGACAGGGTGCAATCGGAAGTCGCGCGCGCCAAGGGATTGAATGTTGAATTCCTGATGCCTCTCATAGAAGAATTAAAAGCCCTTAGCATCGAAGATTATTTCACCGATGATACTCTTTCAGTCCACCTCAAGGTAAATGTCCAACCGTGCGCAAAAAGAGGCAGTGTGGGTAAACAGAAACTTGTGAAAATCAGGGAAGAAGCCAGCACGGAAAAAGAGCTTCATATAATCACAAGAGAATTAATAGAAAGAGCAAAACGCGATCATGACTCGCATCTTGAAATAGAATATGATGGTGTCATGGTATTCCAGATCGGATCAATGCGCATAGCAGTAGCACAGCCGCCATTTTCTGATGGGCTGGAAATAACAGCGGTAAGGCCGATCGCACAGGTCCGGCTTGATGATTATAAACTCAGCAAGGAATTAAAAACCAGGATCATCGAACGGCAGCGTGGTATTCTTGTGGCAGGACCTCCTGGTGCCGGGAAATCTACATTTGCAGCAAGCGTGGCCGAGGTACTTTTCGAACAGGGTTTTATTGTCAAAACAATGGAGTCGCCTCGCGATCTGCAGGTGCCTGAAGCAATAACACAGTATGCGCCCATCCAGCGCGATATGGAAAAAACGGCCGATATCCTGCTTCTTGTCAGGCCGGATTACACTATTTATGATGAGGTCAGGAAAACAAAGGATTTCCAGGTATTTGCAGATATGAGAATGGCAGGCGTTGGGATGATAGGGGTAGTCCATGCAACAAGGGGTGTTGACGCTATCCAGAGGTTGATCGGGCGCGTTGAACTGGGGATAATTCCGCAGGTAGTGGACACTGTGATATTCATTGACAAAGGAGAAGTTTCAAAGGTATATGATGTAATATTTACTGTTAAAGTGCCGCAAGGGATGGTTGAACAGGACCTGGCAAGACCTGTGATAACAATAGCGGATTTTGAGACAAAAGAGATCGAATATGAAATATACACATACGGCGAACAGGTTGTTGTGATGCCTGTGGCCGGGATTGAAAGGGAACGTCCGGCTACATGGAGGCTTGCTGTCAGGGAAATTGAAAAAGAATTGATGAAATATACCGGCAACAGGGTTGATGTGGAGATCGTATCGGATTCCAGCGCTACGGTTTATATGGATGAAGAAGATATAGCAGGAGTTATCGGGAAAGGCGGCAAGACTATTGACCTGATCGAAAAAAAGCTGGGGATACACCTTGATATTCGTGAGAGAATGGCTGCTATGCCCTGGAAAGAAAGGCCAAAGCCACAAAAAAAGGAGAGCAGAATTATAAGTTTTGTGCCTGCAGTTGAGCGTTCAAAGAAATATGTTATACTTACAGTCAAGGAATTATCTGGCGCAACTGTAGATGTTTACAGAGGTGATGAATGTCTTTTCACAGCGACAGTGGGAAGAAAGGGGGATGTGAAGATAGGAAAAGAAACAGAGGCGGCATTTAGTATAATGGAGAATCCTTCTATAGTTACAATGAGATTGGCTGGTGAGGAGTAATCCAAATACTTTTCTATTTTTTTCCGGTTTTTGAAAAGTCATTGAATATTTTTTCGAAAGTTTTTATAGTTTTCAAATATTCAAGCTTAAAATTGGACTGATAATTGTTTATATATAGATAAGAACTATTATTAAACAATATAGGACAAAAATAAGCAGTATTGTACTTTTTAATTTGATTTAAGACTATAAAAACTCATAAAACCTTCAACAGGTATATACCTAATTACTGTGATACGAACTTTCTGATGTTCTGGGAATATGAAAAACATTTTGAATGTCATTTGCAGAACATCATATAAAACATAGGAGAAAAATACGTATGAATATAAAAAAAATTAGCATAGGGCTATTATTTTTAATGCTAGCTCTAGTAATTGTGCCAGGAGCAACGGCAGCAACAGGGAGTCATCCACTAGGAATGGCACCACCCTCGGATGCAGCAGGAGAAGCAGCGTGTGTAGCATGTCATATAAAGCTTAATGCACAACTATCGGATGGCTCAGGACCAGTGACATGTGGATCATGCCATGCAGACCCATATCCTCCAGCGCCAGTCCTGAAAACTATAACCGTAACCCCGTCTCCCGTAACAGTGGTTCAGGGTAATACCCAGACATTCACAGCATCCCCGAAAGACCAGTTCGGAAAACCGATCGTTGCCACAATAGTATGGTCAAGCAGCAATACGACAGTCGGAACAATAAGCGCCTCAGGAGTTCTTACAGCAGTTTCAGCGGGAACTACAGCTGTAACCGCAACAAGCGGATCAATCAAAGGAACTGCATCAGTAACAGTAACCTCGCCTGTACAAAATGTAACACCAGTATTAACAAGCATAAATGTAACACCGCCAACAGCAAATTTATTGGTTGGCGGAACACAGGTATTTACTGCCGCAGCTAATGACCAGAACAGTGATCCTATGTCAGTTGTAATTTCATGGGCAAGCAGCAACGAAACAGTTGGTATAATCGATGCAAGCGGCAATTTCAGTGCATTGGCAGCAGGTACAACAACCATTAAGGCAGAAAATGGAACTGTAAACGGAACTGCATCAGTAACAGTAACAGTAACCACGGCTGTCCAAACACCAGTATTAACAACCATAAAGGTAGTACCGCCAACAGCAAAAATAATTGTTGGTAAAAACAGGTCATTTATGGCAAAAACATTTGACCAGTTCAATAATAAGATCTCTGCCCTTGTGACATGGGCAAGCAGCAATACATCGGTAGGTACGATCGATAATAATGGTAAATTTACAGCATTGTCAGCAGGAAAAACAACAATTACAGCCACAAACGGAACGATCAATGGATCTGCCACAATTACAGTAAAGGCAAAATCATCCGAACACGTAGACGATGACAGTAAAGAAGACATAGAAGACACAGAAGATCAACAAGAGCTAGATGAAGAGCTTGACGAAGATTAGATGTAAAGTGTATTTTGTTATAGATAAGAGATAGAAATCTTGATATAAGGATTTTACCTCTTCTTCTTTTTTTTAGTATTAGATTATATACGAATATTTGTGATATTCTGCAAGCACAATTGCAACATGAAAAATGAAAAATGAAAAGGAGAAAAACATATGACTAAAAAATCAGTCGGGATAGTGTTGATACTCTACGCAGCTCTGGCAGGAATACCAGGTGTTCTGGCTTACTTCCAGGAAAATAATCTAATTGTACAATCTAACAATGTATCCTGTGGTTCATGCCATATTGATTTGGGTGCCCACATACCCGAAAAAACAAATCTAACCGGAACTGCGAATCAAAAAGAAGTGAACCTTATACTTCCTATAAATGGTGGAAATTTATGTTTTGATTGCCATGTTACAGAAATCGGACATGAGAAATCATTAATAAAAGAATAACATTTAACTTGGTACATGAAATGCCAGCGATGCATCAAGAGCGCAGTGATATATCAGAAATACTCAAATGCACACCTCTGTAAATCCCATTTTATCGAAGATGTTGAGCGAAAGATCAAGCGTGACATCCGTAAATTCAAAATGATAGGAAAAGGTGAAAAGATAGCTGTGGCATTAAGCGGCGGAAAGGATAGCATCGCATTATTATATGTCCTTCATAAGATCTTCAAGAACCGGCCTGATCTTGAATTTATGGCAATTACGATAGATGAAGGCATCAAAGGCTACAGGGAACATACGCTTGAACATGCCATTAAACTGACCGGCGAATTGAGGATCAGGCATATCATCAGATATTTTGAGGATGAATTTAAAACTTCACTTGACACATTGACCCGGAACAAAGAAAATGCTGCCTGCACCCTTTGCGGGGTGTTGCGCAAAAATATCCTGAATAAAGCCGCGCGCGAGCTTGGCGCCGATAAGATCGCAATAGGACATAATCTAGATGATGAATCCCAGACGATCTTGATGAATTACCTGCGCGGGGACGTTGACAGGTTAAAAAGAATGCTTCCCGGGACGATCCAGAAAGGAATGGTGCCACGGATAAAACCGCTTCGAAGTATCCCGGAAAAAGAGGTGGCTCTTTATGGATTTATGAATAACCTTCCCGTAAGTATGGATGAATGCCCATATGCAGGCTCAGCTCTTCGGAATGAAATCCGGGATATGCTGAATAATTATGAAGTAAAACATCCAGGGACAAAATACTCTTTACTTGGCGGTTATGAATCTATTTCTGAATTTTTGCACCCCGCTGACTCGCAGATCGTGTTTTGCGAAAAATGCAATGAACCAGGCAGCGAAAGTATATGCAAGACCTGCAGACTGCTCGGTCGGTAGAAAATGAATAATTATCCTATCATCAGCATCAAGATCCGGATTATTATGAATACCCATCCGAGCGCAACAACGATCCAGATGGCCTTTTTTGCAACTTCCGCTATTGCCAGGAATATCGTCAGTATTACAAGCATTCCAATCGCATCCACAATAGATTGTGGTAAAAGGATGCCTGAAATAAATTGAATAAGCTCAACTATCTTTTGGCCAATCCAGTGTCCGATAGTGTATATGAATGAAAGAACGTCTTCCAGTAAAGTTTCTGCCATGGTTTACCCTCAAGCCAGTAACAACAGATAATATACTATTTAAACATTACCAGAAAAAAAATTAGTACTGGATATAAATCCAGCACTTTATTTAGTCCTCTATTAGATCTTCTCCAATCGAACCTCATCTATGTAGTAGTTGTCTCCTGCTCTCGCAAACGGTGCAAGCCAGAACTGTAGACGGCCATCGGTCACTGTCCATGTGAAACCTGTCGTGGTAAATGTGGTCGTGTATACCTGCCAGCCTGTACCAAGATTCGCTGTAAAGTCCGGCATGTAGGCAGTATATGGCGAAACGTGCTTGAACAGCCTCACAGTCACATCATGTCCTGTCGTTGAATATGCAACAAAACTCAACCTATACAGTGTATTCGGTTCCAGTGTTACACCTGTCTGGTACAGCTGGATGTTCGTACCAGCGCTGCTCAGGGCAAGTCTGGCAGCTCTTGTCCCGCTATACCCGGGGGATGGTGCAGTGAATGTCCCTGTTCCGCTTGTAAAGAACAGCCATGAAGCAGTTCCTGATTCGAATCCCGGGTTCTTTATAAGGTTTATAGAAGTTACTGGCAATACTGTCAAGGTTGCGCCGTTGCTCATTACACTGCCCGCAGAATTTGTCACATTGACGCGGAAAACCGAACCGTTATCCGGTAAGGTCGCTGGTGGGGTGGTGTACGATGCGCCTGTTGCACCTGCGATATCAGTACCATTCTTCTGCCACTGGTAACTCAACGACGTTCCTGTAGCCACGACGCTGAATGTCGCAGCCTGTCCTGTTACAATGGTTTGACTGGCAGGATGAGTTACTATGCTTGGCAATACCGGATTAGTACTGACCTTCTCCAGCCGTACGTTATCAATGTAGTAGATATCTCCTGCTTTCGCAAACGGTACAAGGTAGAACTGTAAACGTCCATCGGTCACATTACTTGCAAAACCAGTAGTAGTGAATTGTGTTGTGAACACAGCCCAGTTCGTACCGAGATTGGCTGTATAATCCAATCCATAGGAGGTAAAAGGTGTAACCTGTTTGAATAGCCTCACTCTTATATCATGTCCTGTGTTTGAGTAAGCAGCAAAGCTCAGCTGATAGAGTGTGTTCGGTTCAAGAGGTACTCCTGGTTGATATAACTGCATATTCGTACCACTTGTGCTAATAGCAAGTTTTGCAGAATTAATTCCTTCATAACCAGGAGGTACTGCATTAAACGTCCCGACGCCATTCGTATAGAACGCCCATGAAACCTTTCCGGATTCAAATCCCGGGTTCTTTATAAGGTTTATGGAAGGTACTGGCAATACTGTCAATACTGCGCCGTTGCTCATCACACTGCCCAATGGATTTGTCACGTTGACACGGAAAGTCGATCCATTATCCGGTAAGGTCGCTGGTGGGGTCGTATACGATGCACTCGTTGCACCGGGGATATCCACACCGTTCTTCTGCCACTGGTAACTCAAAGGTTCGGTACCTGTGGCTGTTACGCTGAATATCGCGGTCTGCCCTTCAGTAACTGTCTGGCTTAGTGGCTGCGTTATGATAGTTGGGGCGGTGGGGTATGATACTCCCGTAAATGCTGATGGGGCACTCAATACACTGCCCACAGGAAAGCCGACTGCAGGGGCGGCATACACCGCAGTATCACCGGCCACGTTGGAAGCCAGCACACGGTAGTAATATGAAGTGTTGGCTACAACAGTCATGTCTGTAAAAGTCATAGTCCCACCGAATGCACCGTTAGCGCTCCCGGCAACTGTGAAATTGGTCAGTCCTGTTGTGAAACCGGTATCCTCTGCCCTCTGGATAATGAAGCTGGTCTCATCAGCAGAGTTATCTTTCCAGGCCAGATTCACCCTGACCGGATTATCAAGCCCGATAGCAGTCAGGTTGGAGGGCGCATCCGGTACAACCATAAAGCCAACCGAGTGCATCATATCCATCTCTTCATGGGCCAGAAGATGGCAATGATAGACGTACTCCCAGCCGAAGTTGATTAAGTTGTTGATAACGGTAACGGCGTTTCCGCTCGGGTCTCTCAGTCCTCCCACTGGCGCCTTCAAGGGCTCGCCCAGCGGCATAGTCGGATCAAGCGGGCGAATGCTATTGTTGACCTTGAAGGGTTGTGTGGGGGCGATGGGTCTCAATGCAATAATGGTATCCTGAAGCGGGTTCACCCTGAAGGTTTCCTTCCACCCAAGTTCATTGAGATCTGGCACCCTGCGGGCATTGTCCCATGCGACGCGGTTGATCAACTGCGCATTGAACAGGTGGACATGAATAGTATGCGTATCCACTCCGTTGTGCGTGATCTTCCATATCTGGGTCCCGTCACCCAGCGATCCGATTTGAGTCCCGTATACTGAGCCTTTGATTATCTCAACGGGCGGGGATAGGTAGGGTAAGAGGATAAAATCCTGGGCACCGGCCGCAGAATTCGGTAGCTCAAGCCCCAGCATAGCGGTCATCCTCCCATATTCCATGTCGAAAGCTTCTCCCATCTCATCCTGGATTGCCTTCGGCTGGAATGGGACGGTCGCCGTGGCGCCGGAAACTGTTTTGAAGGTCTTGGAGCTGTCAAATATTCTCACGAATTGATCGACCGGGAAGATCTTGTCGTAAGCTGAGTCATATTCGGTCTGAGGCACGATTATCTCATCATGGGATACCTCAAAGACACCCCTCTTCCCTGTAGCTGTGTTATTGGCGAACACTGTCTCTAATGTGGGCAGATCGACGGTGACCGGGGTACCGGTGACAGTCGTTCCTACCTTGATCTGCATGATGGTGCGTGTATTGGGACCGTAGCCCGGCAACGTAGTGGGTGCACCTCCAATATCCATCATGTCAGGGTCGCCCGTGTAGTAATCATAGCGCGGGTCGATCGCCGGGAAAGGCGCTGGAGCATCGTTGTACAGAATGAGGGTCTTGCCCGCAAATGCGGAGAAGTTTACGATCACATCCGCCCGTTCCGCTGTTCCCAGAATGAGCGTGCCCTTATTCACAACTCCCATATCGAAATTCGTCTGGTCCATGTTCCAGTCAACCGGCTGGTTGAGCAGTTCCACAGGTTTAGGCAGGAAGCCACCTTCAGTCCCTATCTGGATAAATGATGGGCCAGCAGTAGCCGGGTCAGGCACACCGCCCTCCCTTCCATCGGTCGGCCAATCCGCAGGGAAGCTCGCATTAGCGACCGCAGGGACCATCTTTACCTCTGTATTAATCCTTCCATCCGCGGTGGTGACAGCAGTATCGGCTACGTATAGCTGCAAATTAAAGAAACGGTCATCCGCTGCATTCAGGATGCGGAACCTGTAAGCCTTTGGCTCCACCTCCAGGTAGGGGTAGGCGGCGCCATTGACGGTGGGTGTGTCCATAAAGGCTTCTGCGGCCTCTGATGGGTTAGGCGTAGCGGGCATATATGGCGGCTCCCAGGGCGTAAGACTGCAGTCATATTGCCCATTCGGGTACGACCCCGGTGAAGGAGGTGTCGGGAGGCATTCAGGGTTCGGAATTGGCGGGTAGGTGATATCGTTGGTAGGAGGCCAGAACCAGGGCCCATAGTGCCAGCGGCCGAAAGCGTTCATCCCGCCCGCATCCGCCGGGTTCTGGTTCGGCATGTAGACATGCGGGTACCAGAGATCGCCGGTATTAACACTTGTAATTTTTCCGGTGATCGGGTCTCTTGCTCCTGTTCCCCAGTTCCACGTCGGATCCTGCGCAGCAATCGTGGTGTTGTCTATAAAGGTCTTGTCCTGAATGATAAGAGGTATCCCCACATCCGGGAGGACCTTTATAAGGCCTGGGTTGACCCCGGATATATCAGTACCGTTGATCAAATCTTGCTCAACCTGGTCTGTCAGCAGGTAACCAGCGGCCTCGCCGGCATAAACATTGAGACGGGTGATTCCGAAGGAATGGTCATGGTAGAACTGTAATCTTGCACTCTGCTGGTTGTTATAGTAGAAGGTCATTGACCCGTCGCCGGGGTCCCCCATGTCCGGGACGTTAGACACGCTGACGCCCTCGGGGTATGATGTCGTCTCACCCGCAGGTGTGATCCACTGGTGGGGCGTGCCGTCGCTTATCCACGGAACGAACCCGCCATGGAGATGCAGAGTACCGCGGTTCTGCGTGAAGTTCCCACTCAGGTTCGACCCCAGAGGTAACTTCGTAACGGGGTCGAAATTAATATTGAATGGACCAGCCCCCATTACTGTTGTGTCTACAGGCAGGAAGAGATCGCCTCCAGCACCTGTGGGGAGCTTATTGGTGAACTTGATGCGCACAGGTACGTCACGCTTGGCGACGATCAGAGGGCCGAGCTGATGGATCGGTGCAACGTCCTGACCGTTTTTGACCTGTACATAGCCCCTCAGTCTAGTCGGTGGAAGGTCCGGGTGCATCTTCTCGTTGAATTCTCTTAGTTCGATCTCATAGCAATCGGCTACCTGACCTGAATATGTGCAGGTGTCCGGGACAGCAATAGGAATATACTGTCCGAGGTTGTTTGCATTGGCAGGTCCCAGACCCGGCAGCGAATCCACGAATTTCCTGATTCCGCCGGAGACTCCTGTGGCATTGACCGTCGGTATCGGGCTGTTAGCGTAATTCGGATAAGGGCCGAAATAGTGCGGTATTCCTCCCGGGTCCATTCCGGCGGGCATGGCAAGCGTACCTACAACAGCGGCAGCGGTGCTTATCCCCGCATCCTTACGAGCCTTTTTGTAACGTTCTGCTGCAGCCTTTCTTTTAGCCGGAAGATCTCGTTTATCTTTAAGACTCTTTGCGGCCTTTTTCTGCTTCTCCTTATATCTATCTGAGATTGACTTAGCATCAGTAGCATTTGCACTTACAGTCAAGATGTCTGATGTGCCGGCTGCACTGACGGACGATGCACTGGAAGATGTATCGCTGACCGCACTTGCAACACTGCCAATACTGCTGTTCATCAGCAATATTGTAAACAGTATCCCGGCTGCAAGCAGTATTCCAATGAACCCAATGCCTGCATTGAATGTTCTCTTTAGCTTATTTTCAGGTCTAACCTGGATAAAATTAACTCTGGTTTGATTTTTTTCCATATCCTTACCCCATCCACAAAATTTCCAATTTTTGACAGTGGACAGATTATGTTTGAAAAACATACTATATTAATATATCTGCATTAAAAAATTTAAATTATCATTATAACAATAATAATCATTTAGATTTTTGCTTGTAGCATCGGGATACATATAATGCAGCGGACCCATTGAAAATAAAATACGACGTGACATAGTACATCATTTTATTTTATGATCCTATCTGGAAAAGTATTAATATTAGCAGGTCAGATTAATGCCTGAATTTAATGTGACATTTCAGTTAACACCAATTAGGAGAATTATTCAAATTGACATCAAAACCCTTGCTGTATACCCCTGAATGGCTTGTATCATTTCAAAAAGAAATAGCAGGTGCGTTATTCTTAATTCAGGATACCGGGGAAGTGATATGTCAATACAGGAAGAGATATGGTATGTCACAAGAGGATTTCGGCGAGTTGATGGGACTCCGTCGTGAATCCATTTCGCGCATTGAAACCGGAAGTGTTACTCCCACATTTGATTTTGCGAAAAAATTCATTAATGCCATGGCGCTGATCGAAGCAATCAGGGTGGAGAGGGCGCAGCATAAGGAAATCGATATCTATTTCCTTGAAAATCTCGCAAAAGAACTGGGGTTTGACAGGGAGAAACTCGAATTCATGCTCAAAGTGGCTGTAGAAAGTTATGATAAAAAACTCATAAAGATTCAACAATCATTAAAGGAGAAAAAATATGACAGAAAATTCGGTTGTTTGGCTTGAAGAAGTTGGAAAAGAAGATATTGCGATCGTTGGCGGAAAAGGTGCAAGCCTCGGTGAGATGCTGCGGGCTGAACTGCCTGTTCCTACAGGTTTTGCTGTGACAGCGCAGGCTTTCCGGAGATTTATTGATGAAACCGGGATAAATGATGAGCTTTTCGGTTCCCTTGAAGTTGATGTTGATAATGCAGATATCTTGAGGAATGCTGAGAAAAAAGCTAAAAAGATCATGATGGATGCTAAAATGCCACTGGATATAGAAAACAGCATCCGGTCAAAATATCGGGAAATGTGCAAGAAAGAAAACGAGGAGGTTTTTGTAGCAGTCCGCTCAAGCGCGACAGCCGAAGATCTTCCGGATGCAAGTTTTGCCGGACAGCAGGATACTTTTCTTAATATGAGGGGAGAACAAAACATTATTGATGCAGTAAAGAAATGCTGGGCATCTCTTTATGGGGCGCGTGCTATCTATTACCGTGTTAAGCAGGGTTTTGACCACCGGAAAGTAAATCTGTGCGCAGTTGTCCAGATGATGGTAGATGCCGAAAAAGCAGGTGTGATGTTCTCATCGCATCCTTCAACAGGAGAGCCCCTGACCATCATTGAAGGCGCATGGGGACTGGGCGAGACTGTAGTATCAGGTTCGGTTTCTCCTGATTATTATATGGTAGACAGGAATTCAAAAACAATAAAAGAACGAAAGGTCGCTACCAAGAATATCATGCATACAAAGGACCCCAAAACAGGGAAAACCATTGATCTTCCTGTGCCCTCCGACAAGAAAAATGCAAAGGTTCTGGATGATGATGAAATTTTAAAACTTGTTGAATTCGGGGAATTGCTGGAAGACCTGTATGGGATACCCCAGGATATTGAATGGGCAATAAAGAACAAAGAGATTTTTATTCTCCAATCAAGACCGATCACCACGATCAAGAAGAAAGAACCAAAGGAAAAAGTCGCAACTACTGCTATTCTTGAGGGTCTTGGCGCATCCCCTGGTATTGCATATGGCCAGGCAAAGCTGATCGTGGATTCAAGCGAACTTGGCAAAGTCAAAGATGGTGACATTCTTGTGGCTGTCATGACCACGCCTGACATGGTTCCGGCGATGAAGAGAGCAGCGGCTATAGTTACGGATGAAGGCGGTCTTACATGCCATGCAGCTATCGTATCACGGGAACTGGGCTGTCCGGCTGTTGTAGGAACGAGAAAGGCAACTGAAATTTTAACAGATGGTATGAAAATAACGGTAGACGGGGAAAAGGGGCTCGTATTTGAAGGTAAGAAAGAAATTGCAGCCCCTGAAGCTGCACAAAAGGAAAAATCAGTTATATCATTTGCAAAATCAAAACCAGTAACTGCAACTGAAGTGAAGGTTAATGTTTCAATCCCTGAAGCCACATCCAGGGCTGTTGAGACCCAGGCAGATGGCGTGGGACTTTTGCGGATCGAGCACATGATCCTTGGTCTTCCAAAACACCCCAAGCAGTACATAAAGGAAGGAAAGGCAGATGAGTATGTTGAGGAGCTTGTTTCGAGAATCCAGACAGTCGTTGATGCCTTCTATCCAAAACCGGTATGGGTAAGAACACTTGATGCGCCCACTGATGAGTTCAGGGCTATGGAGGGAGGCGAGGGTGAACCAATTGAGCCAAATCCGATGCTTGGATACCGCGGTATCAGGCGCGACCTCATAGATACGGAACACTTTGAGCTTGAGGTAAGGGCATTCAAGGAATTGATAAAGCGCGGTTACAATAATATGGGTATAATGATACCACTTGTACAGCATCCATCTGAATTGCGAAGAGCAAAAGAGTTCATGCGAAATAACGGGCTTGACATTGACAAGATAGATATCGGAATAATGGTTGAGATCCCTGCGGCGGCGCTCATTATAGATCAGTTCCTCGCCGAGGGGCTAAATTTTGTGAGCTTTGGCACCAACGACCTGACACAGTACACGCTTGCGGTTGACAGGAATAACGAGCATGTGGCGCACTTATATAATGAGCTGCACCCTGCGATAATGAAGCTTATAGAGCATGTCATCATCGAGTGCAATAAGGTTGGCGTGAAGACAAGCATCTGCGGGCAGGCCGGGAGCAACCCGAAAGTGGCTAAGAGGCTCGTGGAGCTTGGTATCACGAGCATTTCCGCGAACATTGACGCGGTTGAGGCTGTGCGGGATATGGTTGCGAGAACGGAGCTGCAGTTGCTGCTGAAGGGGGCGAGGGAGAGGAAGGGATAAGAGAAATATCTGATTGTGTGTCTAAAAAATATAATATAGCAAAAAATACACAAACAAGAAGATTTAATGTGCCGAAAAATAAGATTTAGCTATGGATGAAACCGAATATAAAGAACTTCTAGAGTATTTGAAAGAACAACTTGAAAAAAAAGGAGCAATTGATGTTGTAAATCAGATAAAAGAAGTAGCTGCTTCCAAAGTTACAGTAGATGTCGAAGTTCAGAAAAAAGTAGAAGATATTCCAGAAATTTTTAAAGAAATAACTGATACTATCAGTAAATCAAAAAAGTTAAAATCTGATTATAAAGATATAGGGAAAACAAGACTAAGAAATTTAACTAATAAAGAAATATTTTCAGAAGCTATTAAAATATTAATAAATTATTTGCAAACTTTACCTAAAATGACTAATAGAATTTCTGTTTTATTAAAGATTGATTCTGAAAAGATTAGATGGAAATTCGATACAGAAGATATATCCAACAAAAAACAGATAGATTTTTTATCCATCATGTTGGAAGTGACACAGGAAGAAACTAAAATAAATGAATGTTTAAGTATACTTAAAACTGAAGTTATAAATACAGGTAGTTTGAATGGCCACAAAAGCTCAACTTAAATCAGCAATAGAGGATTTATTAAACATTCCTTCAGTTGTAAGCTTGCTTCAGTTAAATTCCGACACGATAGAAAGAGCATATGAAGGTTATATATTAGGGTTATGTGCTGAAGCTGTGAGACGGTCAGGTGGTCAAGCAATGTTAAAAGGTATATTAACTGGAGATAAACTAAGTATAGTTATTTTTAGAGGTGGGCCAGGGTATATTTATAGTGTTGTGCAGGATTTTTGTTATGTTAGTTGTAGTTTAAACGGAAAACAGTTTGAAATACATTTAGATATAGAATATGAAGGAAATTCAGGAGCTACTCATGAAATAGATGTTTCATTTTATGATGCAGATAGTGCTGAAAAAGTCAGAAGTTCTCGAAGATTGCCAAAGATGAATAATAAATTGATAATGGCATTTGAATGTAAATTTTATACTAATTCGGTCCAAAGGGTAGGTTTAGCAAGAGGATTTATCGGATTGCTAGAGGATTGCACAAAAACTAGGTTAAGTGCTTTTGTGTCGAATAATGCATCAGATAATTTAAAGAAATATCTTTCTAATAAAAAAGCGAAGCCATTTTCAGATTTAACTCCATTAAACTCAGACTCAGAAGACCGCTTCATTAGAGTAGTTGAACAAGAGTTACGCACATGGGCACACTAACGTTGTTAGATATAGAGTTGATAAAAGGGATTGCGTATTCAAATTGATATGAGGTATAGTTAAAATGATAACCAAAAGCGATGAAAAAATAATCCAGCACTACGCCCAAAAGTATAATGTCTCATCAATAATCTTATTCGGCTCATCTTTAGAAAAAGATAAAGAAGCCAATGATATCGACCTTGGAGTAAAAGGAATTGAGCCACAGATGTTCTTTAAATTCTATGGAGAATTATTTAAGCATTTATCAAAGCCTACCCATCTTATTGATCTTTCCAGGAAATCACTATTTAATGACCTTGTAGAAGAAACAGGTGTAAAGATTTATGGAAGATCTTCATAGACGAATCCTTGCAGAAAATCGATGATTTTCCAGGAGAATAAACAGATTTCAATTTAAGATGGAGATTCCATTTTTGTATTTTCCATTTTTGTATCGGGGCACATCTCAAACTCATGTCTAGCGCCCTGACCAATTCCATTGTAATTCAATAATGAGAAAGCAATATCTGTGATAATAACATTACATGTAAATTGAAATCAAATGACTGCAAATAAGCACATTCAGACAAATATTGATATGGTCACTTATGATCATCTCAGGCATCTTTCCAGGATAAAGAACAAATCTTTAAAGTAAACGATACAGGAAGCCATTAAAGAATATCTTGGGAGACATGAGGAGGAGTTGAAGAGTGATTCGTTGTTTAAAATGGTTGGTTCTTTTAAAACAAAGGAAGGAGACTTCAGCGAACGGGACGACTGGAGACAATAGATGCAAATATTTCTTGATAGTGTTTTTTCATAGCATTGAGCGATGAAAAGGATAAGAACCATCTGAAAGCGAAAAAATCTCTCATGAAACATGTGCAAAAAGGATCAGCAAGAAAAAAGCCATTGAAGAGCTGGATAATATACTGAACAGTAAACTGTTGCTGGTTGAACCATTAAAAGAAGAAGATTGGGGTAAAGCAATCATATTTCAGGAATCATGACCAGCAGATCGACATGACCGATTGCCTGAGCTTTGCCATAATGGAAAGATTCGGGCTTAACAATGCCATGACTTTTGATAATGATTTCAGGATTCACGGATTTGAATTAGAGATATAAACAAAAAATAAAAATTAAAAAAGGAATGATCGTTAGATCAATGCGGCTGTAATACCCATTACTCCTGACTGGATGATAATCGCGACTGTGATTATTACACCTGCCATTTCAAGGGCTACTGCAACATTTCCTTTCTTGAGTTCTGCGAATTCATCGATCCCTTTGGTCAGTTTATCAAGAATATTCAATGCAAGATATATCGCTACTATTGCAAGCACTATGCCAAGTATTAGCTGAAGTACACTGACTAATAATATTGTTATACTATCACCCGTCGAAATACCAGGTCTAAGAGCCTGTGAAATTCCCACTGAAATACCTGAAACTCCTGATTGGACGACTATTCCTATCGCAATAAATACCGATGCTACAAGGATTCCGACCGCAGTATTACCTTTGGCGATTTCCTTTTCTTCATCAATTCCTTTAGTTATCTTTCCTAATACGGAAAAACCAATATACAATGCAACGACTGCAAGGATAATGGCAATAACTAATTGTATAATCCCTACGACTGCGTTTACTAGTTCCATATATTCACCTCACGCATTTAGCGCAACCTTATATTGGCAGTAGGGTAATATATAATTATTGTGATGCCTTTAATATAATACCTTCAATCAAGATACACAAGTGCTTTATTAGGGCATACCTTGACGCATCGCATACACAAGTTGCATTTTTCATTATCTACACGGGCAATGCCATCCACACGCGTCAAAGCTCCGGTTTCGCAAATCCCATCGCATTTCCCACATTTTTTACATCCAAGGACAATAATAAAACCTGCGCTTTTCATTCATAAGTTATTTAAACTTAAAGGTATAGATAGGTTTTGTACTAATTGTGCAAAACATAGATTATTATGCCAAGATCAATTCCAGAAATGATCCGCGGAGATTTCAAATGCGATGATATCGCAAAGTGTATCCTCGGTCTTAAGAACATCGATATAGATGCCTACAAAGTACTTGTAGCAAAAGGCCCCATGACAGCAGAAAGCCTTGGTGACCTCCTTACGCGTGAACGAAGCACTGCTTACAGGTCGTTACAAAACCTGATGACAAGCGGTCTTGTTCACAGGGAGACAAAAACCATCACAGAAGGCGGGTATTACTATGAATATAAAGCACTTGAACCTGCAAAGCTAAAAGAGATGGTAGAAGGAAACATCGATGACTGGTATAATAA
>JBAQLI010000147.1:0-16996 GCA_049301735.1 Candidatus Methanoperedens sp. | reverse complement strand
T
The DNA here is from genome assembly GCA_049301735.1 of Candidatus Methanoperedens sp. Lineage (GTDB taxonomy): Archaea > Halobacteriota > Methanosarcinia > Methanosarcinales > Methanoperedenaceae > Methanoperedens. The sequence continues at coordinate 16,995 of JBAQLI010000147.1, read as the reverse complement.
TTTATACATAAAAATCTGCCACATACAATACAGGTTTGTAATTCTGGTTTATATATTTTCATAATCCCCATATATAGTAGAACTACATTTGTAATATATATGCTAATTGGTTATAGAAACTATGGTTCTTTTTTACAACAGGCCAATATCCGGAGCATCTTATCGCCCTGATATGCTGTATCTTCTGCCTCTTGATCTGAAATGGCTTCAAAACCTGGCAAAGAAAGAGTGGCCCTCACGCACTCTACCTACATTTACCATGGATTGGGATCAGTTGTTTTCTTCTTTAATCCGCCAGTATCTCTTTTTCTCATTGTACCGTGCCTTCGTTGAATCCCTTGCAAGTGAAAATGCCAGTCGGCTTTCCTCTATGCAGGTAGCAGAGAAGAATATAGAAGAGCGCTTGAAAGAACTGGGTACTCAATTTCATAGTCAGCGCCAGGCCTCCATCACTATGGAATTGCTCGACATTGTAACAAGTTTTGAAGCACTAACAGGTGAAAGGAGATGATGAAGATACTATTGATAACAAAGAACTTTTTTTTACTAAGTTCGTATCAATATCTTCTGGCGGTATCCTCACTAATTTCGCAAACGGGGCATCGATAAACTCCTTTGTATTCTACCATCCTACCCCCGCATATTTGACACCATATTTCTGTAGTCTCTATTTTTTTATCCTTGTCCTTATCGCTCATTCTAACTTCCGTCTATACAAGTTATTAAATTCATCTGCTTTCTATTTTAGCATTTTATTATCTATTTTTTATATATAAGCGCCCCTGTTAGCACTCCAATTAAACCTATCAATACAAATCCAAGGCCTCGCATAGTGAACATCGCATCAATGAAGGATGCAATTCCCCAGAGGGTCAGGAAAAATCCTGTGGCTGCGAGTGAGATCGCAACCCCGGTAATAAATAACTTTTTTCTGAATTTCTCTATACCTTCTCCTATTGAATTACCAATTCCACCATGCTCGATAAATCCCTGAGTTATCGATTTTGAAAGGCCGGATAGAAAATCTGTTATACTTTGCATCACTAACCTTTTCCCCTCCCGAGTAGATAACCCACCAGAACCCCGCCCACTAATGCTCCTGCCACATAAGCAAGAGGGTTTTCATTCACTTTCGCTTCAGCAGATTTTTTTTTCTCCATGACCGCTTTCCCTATTGATTTAGACAGTTCATTATATTTGTCTTCAAATTTAGCGGTCAGTTCACTGAGCGTATTTTTTATCTCTTTTATTTCTTGTTGTTCTTGTTGTTCTTCTTGCATAAATTAACCTCCACAATGTAATTAATGTACATTTTAATATATAGTTATGTTGTTTACCAATAAATCGCCAGACAATCTGTTAAATACAAAGAAAAAGTATTATTATCATTTCCGGTGAAGTCCTTATGAAAACAATCGATGAATTAATTAAAAAAGCTGTAGAACTCCAGGCTGGCGGACTCTTAACAGGCCAGATCGCTGATGAATTGAATGTTTCCCGTGAAACAGCAACATGGCTTCTTGTCCATTCCAAAAAGGGTGACGCTACCGCAGCTCCCAAGGATATTTATATTGACTGGAGCAACATTGGACGAAGCTCAAACAGGCAGAGATTTATCGCAAGCTCATTGACTGATATGGTTATTGAATGCCTTAGCAAAACAGGATCTGATATTGACGTTATCGTAGGGGTTGCGCTTTCAGGTATACCTCTTGCTAACCTGATAGCAGATGAATTAGGGGTTGAATTTGCCACATATCATCCGAATAAGCAGAAATGGGAGCCGGAATCAAAGGAAACAGGCGGAACAATAAGCCAGAACTTTGCAAATGTTGCCGGAAAGAATTGCGTCATTATAGACGATGTTGTAACATCAGGAACGACTCTTACAGAAGCCGTAGCAGTTCTAGAGAACCTTGGGGCAAAACCAGTAGCTATAGCAGTACTCATTGATAAGAAAGGAATTGATGAGATAACAGGCGTTCCTCTTAATGCACTGCTGCGAGTTACAAGAGTGGACAAATCCGAATGAACAGATAAGGAAGAAATAATTCTAAAATGCCAAATTGGGCTATACATTTAATCGTTCCTCTTCTTGCCCTTATGATAGTGGGCAGGAAAAAGGATTATAAATATATACTTTTGCTGTTACCACTTGCAGTTTTGCCTGATATTGACACTTTTGCGACTGAACACAGGGCGCTTTTACATAATATTTTTATTCCTGCAATACTCTTTTTTATTGGTTTGTCAATTAAGAAAATGCGTGGGATTTTTTTCATAGCTGCTGTGTATTTTGCATCCCATGTTATTCTTGATCTGTTCGATGGCGGAGTAGTACTTTTTTATCCGGTATACAATCAAATGGCATTTATCGATGCAAGCCTTGAAATGAGTAAGACAAATCAATTATTATGGACATTTGATTATGGTTTCAACAGTTACAGCGAGAACTGGAAGATCGCTTATGGTTATATTTCAGACAGCGTAGGGACTGGCTCCCTGGTTTTTGTATTGGCAGCAGGTATCTGGGCGGCTTACCGGAACAGAATATTTGAAAAGGAAAATGAATGAGAAAATGACAAAAAGCCTCATGGTCGTGGGTACAGGATCACATGTGGGAAAAAGCATACTTGTGACCGCCCTGTGCAGGATCCTCTCAAAAAGATATTCGGTTGCCCCATTTAAGGCGCAGAATATGAGCCTTAATTCCTGGGTAACGCGCGATGGCAGCGAAATCGGGATAGCGCAGGCAATCCAGGCAAAAGCGGCAGGGGTTGAACCAACAGCAGACATGAATCCAGTGTTATTGAAGCCTAAAGGAGATCACATGTCACAGGTGATAATCCTTGGAAAGCCTGTAGCTGATAAGGAAGCAGGGGATTATTATGATTCGATAGATGATGTTATGTCAATTGTTTCCGGGGCTTTTGACCGTCTTTGCGATCTGCACGAATTAATAATAATAGAAGGAGCAGGAGGAGCCGCTGAAATAAACCTTTATCATCGGGATATCGTGAACACGGGTATGGCAAGACTTGTTAAGCCTCCTATAATACTGGTCGGGGATATCGAGCGGGGCGGGGTTTTTGCAAGTATTTACGGAACCCTGCAATTGCTGCCTGCGGATATCAAACCCCTTGTTGCCGGTCTTATAATAAACAAATTCAGGGGAGATATAAAGTTACTCACGCCGGGAATAAAACAGCTTGAAGAGATCACCGGACTCCCTGTTCTGGGTGTAATTCCTTATACTAATATGAAGATACCATCAGAGGATTCTGTTTCCATTAAAGACAAAACCCATAACGGCAATCCAGTTAAGATAGCAGTGATACGATTACCCCACATATCAAATTTTACTGATTTTGAGCCTCTTGAACATTGTGCAGATATTGAATATGTTGAACCTGGTGAAGAACTTTCCGGATCAGATGCGATCATATTGCCAGGAACAAAAAACACAATGGATGATCTGAAAGTCCTTTTATCAGGCAAAATGGGACAAAAGATCATCAATGAGGCCAAAAAAGGTATTCCAATAATAGGTATATGCGGGGGTTACCAGATGCTTGGTAACGAAATAATAGACAGCGGTATAGAAGGATCAGGCGGTGCATGTTCGATAAAGGGACTTGGACTTCTTAATGTTTCTACGCGATTTGGGAAATACGAAAAACAAATACGTCAGGTTGAAAAACCAGTTACGGGAAACGGACAGATACTTGGACCAATAAAAGAACAGCGCGTTACAGGATATGAGATCCATATGGGTGAAACAGAAGGAGGAGAGCCCGCTTTCGGGGATGACGGAAGCGTGAGTGAAAACGGGATTGTCATAGGCACATATCTTCACGGGCTATTTGAGAACGATAATTTCCGGAATTCTTTCCTTAGCTATTTATATAATCAAAAAGGATTGATATATGAAAATAAAACCCACGGAGATAGCATTGAGGAGCTTGCAGCAATTATTAGATCCCATGTGAATATGGATTCGATTTACCGAATGCTGGAGGAATAATGAAACAGCTTTCAGAAACGGCACAAAAGATAAAAAATATGGAGATAAGGGGCGCGGGAAGGATCGCACGAGCAGCGGCAGCCGAACTTCGCGACTATAGCCTGCGCATTGGAATGGGGAAGCTTGAAGAATTCAATAATAAGATGAGACATGCTGCCCAGTTTCTTATCAGTACGCGCCCCACAGCAGTATCACTGCCAAATGCGGTTCATGCTGTGATGAGATATAAAGGCGATAGCGTCGATGAAGCAAAAGCAAATATCAAGGAACTTGCAGATGGATTCATCCTGAATTCAGAAAGCGCTGTGCTAAAAATTGGCGAAATCGGTGCACATAGGATCCGGGATGGCGACACTATAATGACGCATTGCAACTCCAGTGCCGCAATTTCAATAATGGCTGCCGCATATAAGGATGGGAAAAATATCTCTGTCATAGCTACGGAATCCCGCCCAAGATGGCAGGGACATCTGACCATAAGGCAGCTTGATGAAACCGGGATAAAAACATCATTAATAGTTGACTCTGCCGTTCGCTATTTTATGAAGGAAGTTGACCTTGTGGTGATGGGCGCAGATGCTGTTACGGCTAATGGTTCAGTTATAAATAAAATAGGCACATCCCAGCTTGCCCTTGCTGCGCATGAAGCAAGGAAAAATGTAATAATTGCAGCCGAGACCTATAAATTCAGCCCAAAATCATTATTGGGTGAGCTTATTGAAATAGAAGAACGAAATAGTTCTGAAGTAATAGCAGATGAAAAATTAAGGGAATTCTCGAATGTATCTGTGAAAAATCCTGCTTTTGATGTAACACCGCGCGAGTATATCGATCTTATATGCACGGAGGTTGGGGCGATCCCTCCTGAAATGGCGTATATTATAATAAAGGAATACCTGGGCTGGGGATTGGGAGATATGGGTCAAGGGGCAAAATAATTGTATGATAATTATATGATCCTATGATATTTTGTAATCAAAAGAATTAAATATCATTATTATAATCATATATATCATGGAGATGTCATGAGTCCAGCTGAAATCGCGCTTTTTACCATTATTGTTTTTCTTTTTATTATTGCGATTTATCAATTTGTATTGCTCAGGAGATCACATGAAAAAAAGCAACATCAGGAACAAAAAAAAATTGAGTATAAGGATATCGTTGATATAACCCCGGAATTCAAGTTTGAAATCCCGACATTGAATAACGTAGATATTCACCAGATCAAGGACCTGATGAAACCCGTGACAGATATTGTTATAGCAGAACCGGACGCGGAAACAATCAGTATAGAAGAGAAAATCCGAAGGCAAAAAAGAGATTTAAAAACCTTTCCTGACCTGGATAATAAAATACACGAGATAAAAAATGATATCCAGGATGGGGTCAAAGATGAAATTCCGAAAAAGGAACCAGGTATCACAGAATCCCATGCAACAGAAAACATTAATTTAACAGTAACAATGATGGAAGATGTTTCTGGGCTTAAGCTTGAAGACACGTTGATAGGGATCGAAGAAGAAAAAAAGAGACGAAAAAAAATTGCCACGAAGAAATCAGATTCAAAGATAAAGAAATCCATGGATCCACTGGTTAAACCGTTGATCGGGGAAAAGGAAATAAAAGAAATAAAAAAAATTAAGCCAAAAAAGCAATCCTTAAAAGAAGAAGAAAAAGAAAAAGTTATTCAGAAGGAAGCTCCCGGGGAAGATGAAAAGCCAGATAAAAAAAGAGTACGAAAGAAAAAAGCAGTAAAAGAAGAACCTGTAGTGGTTGAGCCAGGAAAAGTTCCCCCGGAAAGCCGGTGAAATAATGAAATCACTCCACATTATTCTCTTTATTTCTATCTTATTAGTGATCAGTTCAGGAAGTATTGGTTCTGTCGATGAAAAATCCGGTATTAATGGTTATGTGGAAAAAATCATAAAATTATACAATGATGCCTATCTGGAAATCATTAGAGTTTATAACGATTTCATGGATAAAAATTTCAAACCACCAAACTATGAGATCAACATTAACGAGGCCAGGATACTGAAAGATTGTTTTGATATTTCCTTTGATGTTAAATCGCCTTGCATCCTTGTTAATCTTGATATTAAAAATGATCAGAATGACAGTGTAACTTTTGAAATTACAGGAAGAACTATTGTTACAAAAGATGGAAAACAACTTGATAAATATGGTGGATTATATAATACTAAACAATTGAATAGTCAATGCGATACTGAGAATTTCTTCAAGCTTTTCCCAAATGCTAATAAGAAAGTAGGGGTATGTTTTCCAGTAGTAAGTAAAAATGATGGTCCGGTAATGTACATAGGGGTAAAGGCAAACGGGAAAGAAAATGAATATAATTTTGACCTGACCCCATATATTTCCTGATGTTTGGAAAAACTTTAGAATTTAAGACCTCATCCTAATATACTTCTCATTCCAATATCAGGCTATAATGCCTCCAATCTTCGAAATTCTCCAGAAGGACTGTGCCGGTCGTATCGGACGGCTAGAAACCCGTCATGGGATCATCGAGACACCCATGATCATGCCTGTTGTCAATCCCAATATCCAGACGATCAAGCCATCAGAACTTCGAAAATTCGGCGCCCAGATCATCATAACAAACTCATATATAATTTACCGGAGGCCCGACCTGAGGGAACGCGCCCTGAAGGAGGGGTTGCATTCGCTTATCGGGTTTGATGGCCCGATAATGACTGACTCGGGCTCATACCAGTTATCTATATATGGAGAAGTGGAAGTAAATAATAAACAGATAGTTGAATTCCAACAAAATATCGGCTCAGATATCGGAGTACCTCTTGATATTCCTACACCTCCGGACGTTTCACGAATGCGTGCCGAGTCCGAACTTGAACAAACAATAGCCCGGGAAAAAGAAGCTCTGGGATCAAAAAAAGACATGCTTCTTGCCGCGCCTGTCCAGGGTTCGACGTTTCCTGACCTGAGAGAGAAATGTGCGCGCGAGTTAAGTTTGCTTGATTTTGATATTTATCCTCTTGGAGCAGTTGTACCTCTTATGGAATCATACAGATTTTCTGAACTTGTAGATGTTATTGTTGCCTCTAAAAAAGGATTATCACCGGCAGCGCCAGTGCATCTTTTCGGGGCAGGGCATCCAATGATGTTTTCTCTTGCCGTGGCTTTAGGCTGTGATCTTTTTGATTCAGCATCTTATGCCCTGTACGCCAAGGATGGAAGATACATGACAACGCGGGGTACGTATCATATTGAAAATCTCCAGTACCTGCCCTGTTCTTGCCCGATATGCAGTTCGCTAAGTGCCCGGGAATTGTTTGAAAGCGAAAAGCGTGAAGAGCTGCTGGCGCGCCATAATCTTTATGTTACCTTTGAGGAAATACGAGTTGTAAAACAGGCAATACAGGAAGGAAGCCTGTGGGAGCTTGTGGAAAACCGGTGCAGGGCGCATCCTCAATTGTTATCCGGACTGAAGAGGGCGCTATCACAGCATTCAGGATGGATCGAAACAATCCAGCCTTTATCAAGGTCAACTTTCTTTTACAGTGGACCGGAATCATCCCTGAGGCCGGAAGTTTTGAGGCACAGGAATAAATTCAAAAATTTGAATATTGATGGAAAGGTTCTTATCAGGAATAAAAGACTTGAAAATGAGGATGAATTTGACTGGGTGTTTGATTTCAAGCCCCCGTTTGGCCCATATCCATTAGAACTCAAAGAAACATTTCCTTTCAATGCAGAAGTGATGAATGACCCGGATCATGAATCACTGACTGTTGCCCTTCAAAATACGCTTCATTTGATCGAACTAAACCCGGATTCTGAATTTACGATCCTATTGGATAATCTGCCTGGACATCCTTTAATAAAAGAAATAAATAAGAAAATATCAGCTTGAAAATAAAATTGGGAGATCAACATGAAAAAAGATAAACAGAATTAATAGAGCTTTCTGGAGAAAAAATACAGGGATGCACAGCCTGTTATAAATGTTTTGACAAAAAAGATGGGCATTGTGCTGTTAAGAGCGATATTGTAAATGATTGCATCGATAAGATGGTAGAAGCTGACGGGATAATATTAGGTTCACCAATTTATTTTGCCGATATAACCGCGGAAATGAAAGCCCTGATAGAACGGTCGGGAATGACGGCATTGGCAAATGGTTCAATGTTCAAACGCAAGGTTGGTGCGGCTGTGATAGCTGTACGAAGAGGTGGTGCGATCCATGGATTTGACTCGATTAATCATTTCTTCCATATCAGTCAGATGATCGTTCCTGGTTCAAGTTACTGGAACATGGGTCTTGGAAGACAGATCGGAGATGTCCAAACAGATGAAGAAGGGATCCGGACCATGAAGAATCTTGGAGAAAATATGGCATGGTTGATGAAAAAGATCGTTGTGTGAAAGCTTTTATCTTGAATGAAGATATTATCATTGTTTAACTATTAAGGAGGTATCACTAATATGCATGGGGAACGCATTACAAAAAGTAAAACCGACAAGGTCATTGATGGTGTATGCGGCGGCATTGCCGAGTATTTCGGGATTGATTCAGTAATTGTCAGGCTTGTCTTCGTCGTGCTTGTATTTTTAAATGGCATCGGTTTGCTGCTATACATAATATTAGTCATAATAATGCCAAAAGCTGAGCAAGTCGACCAGCCGCAAAAAGAAACGATCCAGGAGAATGTACAGGAAATAGGTGAACGGGTAAAAGAAGCAGGCGAAGGATTGGGGCATGCTTTTTCAAAGAAAACCGAAGAAAAACATTCAAAGCGTGCAGGATGGTTCGGTATTATCCTTATTTTGCTGGGTATCTTTTTCCTTCTTGAAAACCTTCATTTGATACAGTGGAATAAAGACCTTCTCTGGCCAGTTATTATTATTTTGGTTGGAGTGTGGTTGCTGATAAAGCGCTGGAGTTGATAATGTGAAACCGGGATATGTGGGGCCTCTTCTTCTTCTGGCCATTGGATTTATCCTGTTGTTCAATAATATGGGATCACTTCAATGGGAGATATGGGGCAGCTTATGGCAGTACTGGCCTGTAATACTCATTTTGTCCGGCATACAAATACTTGCAAGGCGTTCCGAATCCAGTATTGTGTATGTATTGGCGGTAATTCTTAGTATTTTGTTGATCATCGCAACTATTTTTTTGGCCTGGAATGGATATCCTGCACCAGATACACTGGAAAAGAACCTGAGGTGGTCTATATTTAATAATAGCCATCCGGGGGATAATAATTTTGATTTTGCTGATTTTGATAATTCAGACTTTAATAATTCAGTATTAAATGGCGCCAATATGAATTTTGCAAGCATGCAAAATGCAAATTTTAGTAATTCAAGCCTAAATGGTGCAAATATGAATTTTGCAGACTTGAAATATGCAAAATTTAATAATGCAGGTTTGAAAGGAGCAAATCTTAATTTTGCAGGTCTGGAACATTCAGACCTGAGCAATGCGGTTCTTGATGGCGCTAATCTAAATTTCGCCAATCTTGACGGTGCAAACATGACAGGCGCCCGGATGGAAGGTTCCAATCATGGATTTGCAAGAACCTCTAAATCCACGATATGTCCTGATTCGAGAAATGGACCGTGCTGGTAATCCGTGCGCGGTTCGCACTACGTTTTATTTTTCATATATTATCTCATCGTGTTTCTATTATTATATCGGCTCCATAAAAATATTTCAATATCTGGAGCCAAGTATAACCATTATTTGATGCTAACGCATTTGCCTGGATTTGCCCCATAGCTCCTCTGTTGTATGGATTCAATGAAGGTGGATTTGTTACCCACCCAAGAGCGCTTTGTGTTATAGCATCACCAGTTTTACCTTCGTTATATGTTACGTATTGTGTGTAAGAACCATCACCACTAACATAGAAAGCACAAATTATAACGCCATCCCATTTAATAACCATACCATTAGTTTCTGAAACAGAGTTTCTTATATTGGTTTTGAGAGCAAGATAAGGATTATAAACCTGGTCTCTAGTGTCATCATAAATATCAAAGTTCGTACCACTTGGATGTGCTTTCTTATAATAGGCAAAAGTTCTTGATGCAATAGCCTGAGCTTTCATAGACTGATTTGGTGCTATATCATTCTCTGCTGCTACAACATACGGTAAATATTGTGTTTCTATATTTAGAACTTCAATCGTACCAGTAGCAGTTCTGTATACTCGTATAGTATCACCTAATGGGGTCGGTGTCGGAGTTGGTGTCGGAGTTGGTATAGGCGCAGGAGTTGAAGTTGTTGTTACTGCCGTTAACGATACATCATCTACCCAGAACGTACCATATCCATTGTAGATATTAGCATATACTCTAACGTAAGTTGTATTAGCACCTGTGGTAAATGTTTTTTGTAATTTAGTCCAACTATAATTTCCTTTTGGAAAAATTAGAATAGTCTGTCGTAAATATGTACGATTTTTATTATACTCAGCTATTCGAACAGTAGGACCGTTAGTACCACCGGCTCCAGTAGCTTTACCCCAGGCAGAAAAATTATATTGTTTACCACTCGTTGAAGTAATGTAACTAGACCATACGTCTCCTGATATTTTGTTTGTTGTGCCGGATACTGCTATCCTGACAGATTTATTACCAGTATTATGTGTTGTACTCCATGTAGGAGTGATTCCATTCTTTGTAACAAAAGTCCAACTTGTAGGAGTTGTATTTCCAGTTTCAAAACCTGAATTGGCTACAAGGTTGGATGGTGGTTTCAGTTGAGTCATCATTTTATCCAGAGCGGATTGACCTTTTGTATGTGCAGCTGAATGACTTTCAATTGGAGCAACTACATTTGTATTTGTTGTAAACACAATATATGTTACATCCTTTTCTATACCACCATTTTCTGGGTCTGGATTAATACCGAGAACAGATGCCATTGCATAACTAACTTCACCTATTGCTAACCCTGCGCTATTACCACCATCTCTACCCCTTTCATCACCAAAGACACCGTACTCCATTTTACCATTATAAAGAACTACACCAGCCTCCCCACCATGAATATCACGAGTTGCGTAGTCGAATATCGGATTAGGTGTTTCTGGTAATACATACCACGGTAATAATTCAGCATTTAAAGGCTCACCATTTGATTGAGTAAACGATGTTTGTCCTTGATATGCCGGGTCTGTTGTACCAGTACAATGTATTGTTGCCTGTCCATCACAATCAATTGCTCCTGAACTTGTAAACACATACACAACTGGATTTGTTGGAAGTTTGTATATGTAAACTTGTCCTAACATATCCTGTGATTGCTTCATAGGAGAAGTTGGATTGATTGCATATGCTGGCTTCATATATGGTTGTATGGACGACAACACTTGAGCCGGTGTATATGTTGCCGCCATCACTGGTAATGATACTATCACTATTATAAGTAGTGACATCAAAATTTTTGCTATTTTCTTATTCACATTTTATAAAGTTAATGAACATAAATATCAATTCTATGACCATAGAAATATGAACATAATATTCCGTTTTTTGTTTATAACTTGATTTTCTCACAATATTTCAAAATGTGTGCCTATTCTATTTTGAGAAGAAAGTAATTACGACTTCGTATCGCCACACTGAGCATGAAGCACCGCCTTCAGTAACGGACCTCGGAATAAATTCACGAGGCATCACTGACGATGCTCATGTTTTCTATTCTTTAAGTTCTTCAAATTCCATATTTATCTTCGGCGCGATACTTTTGTCTCCGTTTTAGAAATTCCTATCGCTTGAAGGCACCCAAGTTTCGTTGCAGATGCTTGAATTTTTCGTATTCTTATTAGATTGAGGAAATTCGGTAATATTAAAGTGCAGCTTTAAGATTTATTGTAACAAGTCAATTATTTTTTTCCATTTTTCTTCGCTAAAAGTATTTTTAGATATATGACCTGCTCGTGATTTTTTGTCTGGAGAGAGAATTATATTATCATTGTCTTTTAATTTCCAATGATTATTTCCCCTGGGACATATAATACATTTTTCGCTTTTTGATAATAATTCATTTTCCACAAAATTGCGCATAATTTTAGAACTTTCAGGTTCTATATCGAGATAAGATTTTGAATGATATGGCACTAATTGCAATACAGCAACCGTTTTAGCTACATGACTTAATGCATCAGCGTATGAATATTTGAGAAGAGTTTTCGTTTCTTCGATTATGTTTTTTAACTTCTTCTCCCAATATTGACCGCCACCATGCCAAAGAAATTCCGGATTTAAAAAAATAAATGGGTACTCCTTGTCTAATACTTGCCGCAAATTATTAACCAAAGATTTTTTAAATGCTTCATTATTTGATTCTCCATAATAGTCACATATTCCAAAACCAGGATTCAGCATCAAAATATAAATTTTAGCATTTTCAATATCGCCAATATAAGGAATAGGAATTAACCCCAAGTGAAATTTATTATCAGATTTAAATTTTGGACTTTTCATGAGTTTTATATAATCACTAAAATCTTTGCAATCAATGTAATCGTCTTTCTTAATGTTATCATTCTTGTGCAAGAGTGGTTTTTCTTCTAAATTCAATTGTCTCCAAAAGTCTATTAATTCATTCATTATAGTTAATTTATAGGAACTAAATAGCCATAAATATTATGCAAAAGTAGCGCGCCGAATTTTTTTTGCTAAGACTATTCTGGAATCCATGGCTGATGAGAGCATGAAACTCCTCTCGCCTTCAGTCACCCCAAACCCCGTACATATGTTACAAAGCCTGTAGATACGTTTTTAACTGTATAGAATCTTATTGAGTAATATAGCTCTAATTTATCAATCCTTAAAACTTACAATTAAGCATTTAATTCTATACAAATCCATAAATTATATTGTATCACAACAAAATTACCAACAAAAATTAAAATCTCTCCAAAAACAACAATACAATGCGCGTTCTAATAATTGACGGGTATGTGGATGAACCTGCATGCCTTGGCGTTCCCCCGTATATGGCTCCTTATCCTCGTTATATAGCAGGCGCTCTCATCGAAAAAGGAGTTCAAAAAGAGGATATCATCTATCGCACAATAGACCGGATAAGAACGCGCAGGGAGCCACTAAAATTTGATCTTTATATTATCATAGCAGGAATGACAGTTCCGGGGAAATATTTGAGAGCATCACCCATCACCCTTAAAGAGATCAACGAATTATCGCACCTTGAGGGTACAAAGATTATCGGAGGACCTATCAGGTTAGGATTTGGCGAAGAAGGCGGCTCATCTGCAAAAGATTTTTCTGTTCCGGGAATTACGCTTGCAAAGAAAGACATCGAAGCGTTCGTTTACGATCTTATGGATCACAAAGACCCCGCATCTGTCCAGCACAGGATGCGGACAAGCAGCGAAATAGGCAGATGGGCAGGATCGGGCGCTTTCATTATCACCCAGCATCCTGATTATCCATTTGTTTTATGCGAGCTTGAGACTTACAGGGGATGTCCGCGCCATTCACATTGTTCTTTCTGCACAGAACCATTCTACGGGAAACCGGATTTTCGTGAAATTAACGATGTTGTAAGAGAAGTATCAGCTCTCTATGAGAATGGGGCGCGCTATTTCAGGTTAGGAAGACAGCCCGACTTATTCATGTACCGGTCAAAAAAAGGTGTCCCTGACCCGGGAGCTCTGGAGGAACTCTATAGCGGCATACGCAAAGTTGCGCCAGCCCTCAAGGTGCTGCATATGGATAACGCCAATCCCGTAACGATATCGAAGTATCCGGATGAATCGCGAAAGATCGCAGAAATAATCGTTAAATATCATACATCGGGTGATGTCGCAGCTCTCGGAATGGAAAGCGCAGACCCTGATGTTATCAGCGAAAACGACCTGAAAGCAACGCCTGATGAAGTATTTGAAGCAATAAAACTCTTAAACGAAGCAGGAGCTGCACGCGGAGCAAGCGGTCTTCCTGAACTTTTGCCTGGAATAAATTTTGTCCATGGACTGAAAGGTGAAACAAAAAAAACATTTGAACTGAATTTTCAATTCCTGAAAAAAGTGCTCGATAGCGGTCTTATGGTCAGGAGGGTGAATATCAGGCAGGTCATGACATTTGCGGGAACCCCGATGCAGGGGCATGATGAAGCTGTATGGAAGAATAAGGAGCTATTTCTTCGCTATAAAGAAAAGATCAGGAACGAGATTGACCTTCCCATGCTTCGCCATGTCATCCCTGCCGGAATCATACTTAAAGATGTCAGAACGGAAATTTACGATAAAATTACATTCGCAAGACAGCTTGGCACATATCCCCTGCTTGTGGGAATTCCACTTAAACTTGATCCGGGTTGCTCCTTTGATATATTCGTAACAGACCACGGGCACAGGTCGATAACAGGGATTCCTGTGCCTGTCGATATTAACCGTCTTCCAATTAAATTACTGAATATGCTTCCGGGAATGGATAATAAACAGGTTGCAGAGGTGATGCGGGGAAGACCTTTCAAAGACAAAGAGGATATTATGAAACGGACATCGATCCGGGGAGAGATACTCAATCTGATTCTTTTGTGAACTACTCCCCGCTAAATCTGGGGAGCTTCCTGCTTCATTGCTTCTCTATTGAGATTGCTTAGACAGGCTTTAAATCCCGTAGTTCCTACGGTACTCCTATTTTCTATGTTGATTGCAGCATTGTGGTCTCTATCCAGAACAAGACCACAAAAGGGACAACTATGTACCCTAACTTTTAGGTCTTTCGGGACTGATTTACCACACCCGCTGCAATTCTGTGATGTATTGCTTGGATTAACCAGTTCAACTATTTTCCCAGCGTATTCTGCTTTGGAATACTTTCTTCATACTACTTCAACAACTTATATATTGTTTTGACACTATATTATCTTTGCCTATCCCTTTCATACAACTTCAACAATTGTTTTTTGGGATAGGTATTACAATTGCAAGGGGTACGATTAATCCACCCGACAAGTCAGGTTGTATTCTCTACCCCTTGACCCCACGTTATAAATATAAGGATAAACTGCATGCAGGAAAAAAATCATTCTGATAAAAAAATCAATTTCTTCATAACTTCGGACACCTTCCCTTCTATATCAGTCACAGGAAATTCATGTTCCCTTATGTGCCAGCATTGCAAAGGCAAATTATTACAGCGCCTGATCCCTGCAACCACAAATGAGGAGCTTGAAAAGAAAGCCCTTATGCTTCAAAGATCAGGCGCAAAAGGAATACTGCTGACAGGAGGTTGTGATGAGCAAGGGCGCGTGCCAATTAAAAGTTTAATACCTGCAATAAAAAAGCTCAAGGAAACAACTGACCTTATTCTTATCGCGCATACAGGTTTCATATCCAGGGAAGAAGCAGGATCATTAAAAGACTCCGGCCTTGACGGTATCGGTTTTGACGTAGTGGGCGATATGACTTCAGTGCTGGATATTTACGGCCTTCATGTATCCGAAAAAGAATATATGGACAGCCTTCACGCCATTTCGGATTCAGGACTGCTCATCTTTCCCCATGTTTGCGTGGGAATCCATTTCGGGAAATTGAGCGGGGAATACCGCGCCCTTGAAATGATCCGTTCGATATCGGCTACAACGGTAATCATAACCGGATTGATGCCGGTTGCAGGGACGCCAATGGAGCATATTAAGCCGGATCCATTAGATTTTGAAAAAATCATAAAAAAAGCAATCTTTATGTTCCCTGATATTCCAGTCATATTAGGATGCGCCCATTCAAGCGGAAAAGACAGGGCTGATATTGAAAAGATCGCACTTCTTTGCGGCGTGTCAGGAATTGCAGCGCCGACTGTAAGTACTATTGAGTTTGCAAAAGAAAATGGATACCGGATAAATTATTATGGCACTTGCTGCGGTCTGATTCCTGATGGTGAACTACTCCCTGCTAAAGCAATGGAGCTTCCTGTTTCATTGCTTCTCTATTGAGATTGCTTGAACAGGCTTGAAATCCCGCAGTTCCTGCGGTAATACTTCTATTTTCTATTACATTTGCCGATACATGATCTCTACCAGCAATCAAACCACAACCAGAACATTTATGGGTTCTCATTGATAGTTTTTTTGGTACTTTGCACCCACATATACATGTCTGGGATGTACCATACGGATTAACCAGTTCAACTATTTTCCCAGCGTATTCTGCTTTGGATTTTGTTAAAATGATTAATTGTGACCAGCCTGCATCTGAAATTGATTTCGCAAGATGATGATTCTTCATCATGTTCTTGATCTGTAAATCCTCAAATACAATATGATTATATTTCTTAACAAGATCAGTACTTAATTTTTGATTGAAATCTTTTCTCTGATTTCGTATCCTTCTATGTACTTTTGCTACCTTTATTCTCTGTTTGTTCCTGTTCTTTGAACGAAGTTTCTTTTTCGAAAGGTGTATCTGTTCCCGTGTAAGTTTCTTCTCAGATTTTCTCAGGAACTTTGGCGGCTCTATTTGCTCACCGTTGCTCATTGTTATCAGTGAACTCAATCCAACATCAATACCTGTTTTGGTTTTGATGTCAACGGGTAATACTGACAGGTCTATTTCACAGGAAAAAGTAACATACCATTGATCAATATCTTTCTTGATAGTGCATGTTTTGATCTTGCCTTCAATTTCCCTATGCTGTATTAGCTTGATACTTCCTATTTTAGAGAGCTCAAGTTTTTCATCCTTAAGTTCAAATCCTTTCTGTGGATACGTGAAACTATTATACCTGTTTCTTCCTTGAAATCTTGGATAGCCAAAACCATTAAAGAAATTCTTAAAACTTCGATCACAGGCTGTCCCAAAACAATTTGACATTGTACAAATGCAATATTAATTGTCCGTATTAGGAAGTTTTATTGAATTTATTGATTGTTATTTATCACAATTGGGATAAATTATACTTGCTTTGGGCAATTGCTTTGAGTTTTGGGACAGCCTGAT
>JBAQLI010000146.1:0-2309 GCA_049301735.1 Candidatus Methanoperedens sp. | reverse complement strand
CCCATGCCCCATGCTGTTTTTCGGCCCATCGGTATTGAAACATTGGGAACTCCACTTGACACTGATCGTAAGCCAATTTTGCGCGTTGGTAACTGTTCTGTCTGAATCCGTTTTTACCCCGTTGCTTCACTTCAACCAGCAGTATCAAATCGCCATAAAATACAACAAAATCAGGCGTATATTTATGCCCGTTGCTCATTCTAAGGGTGATACCCCATGGGGTGATTTTGGCCCCCAGAAACTCCATGGCCAGCATCCGGCCATATTCCATTTCGCACTTAGTCTGCTTGACACACAAATTTGGCTTGTGAGACGTTTTCTTTGTTTCTGGCACTACTGCTATGCGTAATGGCTTGCAATTGTCAGGAGTCATGCTTTCCGCTAATTCCCGAGCGCGTTTTTGCGACGGCGGTATCCCTAAAGCGCGACCAACATCTTTTATTGACGATGCGCGCTTATTCAGGAAGTCTTGATATTCTGATTCGGACATTCGCATAATGGCCCTTATCTGCTTTGGGGTTATGGGGTGAAAAGATCACCGTGAGATGCGGATAGGGCGGCTTCGCAATTCAGTATTGCTTGTTTGTAGTAGGACTCTTTCAGTTCCGATAATACAGCCTTGCGGCCATTTTTGAGGGCAACATAAGCGGAGCTGGCAATCCCCCCGAATGGGTCATAAACTATATCGTTCGGATTGCTCCATAACTCAATACCGCGCTCTATGACCTGTAGCTGTAGAGGCGTGATGTGACGTTCATCTTTTTCAGCCCTTGCGGCGGCTCTGTTCAATGTGCCCCCTGGGTCAATATCCATCCAGATAGGAGATGCATAGCGTTTCCATACCTGTTGACTGTAACGATTGAAAGCTGGCTTGTCGTCCTTTTCATCCATCGGCTCATCTTCCAGAAAGCCGACATACCGTTGCAATCCTTTTTTGTGTGCTACCGCTTCGGGGTTGTCTCCCGGCTTGCGGAAGGTGACAAGGTAATCAGGTACCCCTTGGCCGCTAACTGTCGAATCTTTGCACATTTGATTGTGAAGTAACCGTATTGAGTGGGTCCGGTTCATGGCTATTTCAGGGTCTTTGTATATGCAGACTTCGGAATGATAGATGAATCCGGCTTTTTCCATTGCAGCTACCAAATGGCCTCGGAAGTCGATCAAACCATTATACCCGTGTTGAACCTTGGAAGTCGGCAGGTTCATGCAGTGAATTGAAACCAACCGCCCCGGCATCATTACCCTGAACCACTCCCGATACATGAAGGCAATATGTTCTTGAAACTCCTCATACGTCCGGCAGTTTCCCATGTCGCGGCTACTGTTCGACCAGATATAAAGAGCGGCAAACGGGATTGAACTGATTGAGTAATGGATTGAATCCGTTGGCAGGTTTTTTGCCACGTCAACACAGTCTCCTAAATATGCGGCATAACGGTCTGTTATTTTCTGTTCAATAATCACGTTAATATCCCCCCTCTTTCAACCACTTCGGAATTATGATGCAGGTACCCGGCTCATACTCATCTTTTTCAGAGGTTAGCTGCCTGATATTTTCCATACTCATTTTGCGGGTATGTTCTACCATCGCGCCGATCATAGCCATAAAATCAGCTTCTTTCCTTGCCACGTTCTGCAATACCGGCCCTTCCGCTTCGCTGATAATGATATGCCGGTTGACCTCATGTTTTTGGCCGTGCCGATAACATCGGCGGGTCGCCTGGAAGATAGCTTCGAACGAGTCAGACAGTCCCAAAAAGGCAAGGTTATGGCATGCTTGAAGGTTCAACCCGCGCCCGATAATTGAGGGCTTGCTTACAAGAACGTCAATCTTGCCAGCCGCAAAATCAAGCGCCGTTTTCTCTTTATGTTCCGGCTTATCACTGCCAGTAATTTGCACCGCTCCAGGTACCGCCTTGACTATGCCCTCACTTTCGGCGTTCATATCGCACCAGATAATGAACGGTTTTTCACTGCTGTTGATTATCTCCACGCACCTATCAATCCGGCGTTGCATTGACTCCCGCCGTGCGGCTTGCCGCTCTTGTAGCCCTTTGACCTCAAAAGCGAATAACGCGCCCTCTGTAGCCCCTGATTCAACGATATGTTGATAGGTGTTGAGTTGCGGCAAGTCGAACCCTTCATCACTATAATTCAAGTCTGAGGGCTTGCACAGAAACACGCACCACGTAGCAAGCCACGCATAAAACTTATCAGCGGCATGACGTTTTAGTCTCCATCCCTCGGGGCATTTTATGTCGTTGACAAAGTAGGTAGTGAGCATTTCACGGTAGCTGCAGATGCCTAGC
>JBAQLI010000145.1:0-3964 GCA_049301735.1 Candidatus Methanoperedens sp. | reverse complement strand
TATTCTGCGAGATGATATATCTCTGGGGTTCTACCCCACCCCTCATCTGTTGTCATAAATTAGAGTGAGGGGTTTATTATGATTTATTGGATGGGCTCGCTCGCTCCTATGCCCCAAATATATTATTCTCCTAATCAGCTGGATGAAAACAGCCTTCATGATTTTCTCTTTATCCCCATCCTCCTCCTTTGCTTAGTTATCGGCCAGCAAGATCGATATGCTCGGTTCCGACCAGCTCTTCTCTAAAAGCCTGCGCCTCCCCCCTAAAAATCCAGCGAACAGAAATGAATCCCCGAACCTCATGCCCGCCAGCCTCGGCACCAGCGCCGCCGCTGTGGCGAAGAGCAATAGGAAGGCTATGTTGTGGAAATCCCCGTGTGTGATGGGAGCACCATTGATGAGGATATTCATATCCAATTTCCTGAACAGCTCCCCTGCGACGATATCGAAATCAGGTGCGTAGGCACTGGCTATGATGATCCAGGATGGGTCCCTGCCTGTGCGCTTAAACCAGAGCATTCCGGCTATGATTGCGATGGCTGTTGAGTAGATGAGGTGTTCGAATAGCATTATTCAGGGTATTATATGCTGGAGGAAGATAAATATAGTGAGTATTGTGGATTTCATGAGGTAATGGGAAAATTGCGATTTTGAGGTTACCTCGGTATCCGCAAAGTGCCAAAACTATCATTATATAATAACCACGTAATCAATCTGCGTTTATCTGCGTCCATCTGCGGTTTGTGTTTTTCACTTTAAGAGGTTGCATCGACTTCCGTGAAGCTCCGGAACTGCGGAAATATATACAATATGTGGTAATTATTAGATGCACCATTCGTGATTTGCATGTGCCACAATTAACCATGCCCGCTATTATTGCGATTACTGTTGAGTATATGTGATGTTCGAGGCATGATTTGCTATTTTATAATGGAGGGACATAAATAGAACAGTGAGGGATTTGAGGCTTAGAAATTGTCATATATGTAATCCTTCTTTTTGAATTACATCTATGAGTTCATCGCTTATCCAGATATTGTTTTTCCTCATAATCTTTATTATTTCCTCAAATTTTTCGTTCATACGTTTATTATTGATGGCCTCGTATACAATTGATAGTGTTCCAGCAACATTTAATCCCATCGATACTGCAATTCCTCTTGCAATCTTATCATCAATGAGAACGAGATCCGCGTTCAATTCCATTGCAAGAATGATCGCTTCAGATTCCCCAGCTCCAATTTCATGTCTTAAAGCTTCAATTGCTATCTTATTTTCTACCCTTTTTACCCTGATCCATGGTGATTCCTTGATATCTTTTGCACCTGGTCTTCCTTTCCCCTTTTCAACAACTTCAATCCAAACAGCCTCTGGTATGATTATCTCTTCAAAAAATTCTTTCAATATATCCAGATGTTTTATTTTGGATAATGCGATCAAAGGACCAGAATTGCAGACCACGATCACTTCATAACCTTCTTAAGAGTGCGGATATCTTTCTCAAGGTCTTCAGGATAAAAGTTAATTGGTATTTTTCTTTTTGTAAGGATTTCTTGCATTTCCCATATGGAAACACCTGCTATTTCAGCAGCTTTTCCAACCGATATAATACCTTCCCTATAAAGTTCCACAGATAGTGTTTTAAGAACTGCAGATGGAAAATCTTTCTCTCTTATTTTAAATATATTTATCAAATCGCTAGGCAAATCCACAGATATTGTTTGCATTTATCTTTCTCCATTTTCAAATTATTTTAAACACTTTGTGCAAAGAGAATATATTACTTCATTGAATATAAAACCAATTCCTTCCTTAAATATGCAAACATGCATCAACTTCATTAAATCCTGTCCATCATCAATCATCCCTATCCCCCACCTCTCCGCTTCTCCCTGCCACAGATAGCGATATTGTCGGCTGAAAAACCGCTCATTCTTTGGCTTACGCGCCCCGAACCCCGCTAACAGGAACGACTCCCCGAACCTCATGCCCGCAAACCTCAGCACAAGCGCCGCCACTGTGGCGAAAAGCAGCAGGACGGCTATGTTGTGGAAATCCCAGTGCCTGATGGGAGCTGTGAGGATGTTCATATCAAATTTCTTGAACAGCTCCCCGGCGACTATGTCGAAGTCGGGTGCGTAGGCGCTGGCTATGATGATACAGGAGGGGTCTCTCCCTGTGCGCTTAAACCAGAGCATTCCGGCTATGATTGCGATGGCTGTTGAGTAGATGAGATGTTCGAATAACACAGATTGCTATTTTATGTTGGAGGTAGATAAATATAGTGATGAGCGGGATTTATTTGCATAATGGTTGCATGGGTCATATCGTGTGCCGGCACTGTTCCAAAATCCAGTTATGTCAGTAATTATCTTGGGCGCAGATTTCACTGATTTACGCATCTACTGCCTTAATCCTGCATTAGTCCTGGTCAATCTGGTCTTAAAAATCACTGGAAAATGGAACAGTGCCTCGTGTGCCAAAATTTTTATAATATAAATTGTATAAATATAATATTATGGAAAACATCTGCGTGAATCTGCGGATAAATATTTTCAAAATTTCAGAGGTTGTCACAGCTTCTGATCGGCGCCCCGGACAGTGTAATAAAATTGTAATGTATAAACTCTTAAACTACTTCTGCAAGTTGTTTGTAAAGGAGTTCATTTGCCAGAGAGCTTGCAGATATCCCTTTTTTCCTGGCACTTTCCTGAAGTATCTCCGCAATTTGCATATCTACCTCTAAAAGATAGTGTTTCTTTTGAATATCTACTTCCACTTCAATTTCTTCAAGATTATCAAGGTAGTCTGTGCTATCATGAGTGTCCCAGAAATCTGCGGCTTCCTCGTACGTTTTGAATTCTTCAGGTATTTTCTTAAGTTTTTTTGGCATGGTAATATTTCCGTTCTTTGTCTGTCATATCTCTCGCAGATATTATCAATCCAGTATTATATGATTTATATACGAAAACTATAAAAAGATATCTACCTGCATCTGTTCGTCCATATGCAACATAAACATCCTCTCCATTGACTTTGCCCTTTTTTGCCCGGCGAAATAGTGCATCTGAGTGCAAAGCTTCTTCCACGTCTTCATTTGTGACATTATGCTTCTTTCTGATTTTGGTTACAAACCTCTCAATTCACAAGATTTCTTTAATCCGCATGATCCACACTTTCAATAAATTATTGTATGTCTAATATTCATCATCAACCTTAATATTTATGCAGGATCCCCATCCCTATCTCGCCCAAACCTCCCTTTGTAGACACATGATGTGCCTCCAGCACTATGTAATTATATGTCGTGTATAAAATCTAGCCTCACTTGTGCAATAATGATCCCTCCACCGAGATTGCCTGCAATCAGCACATCGTTATTTGCAAATCACTATAACTCATGAATATACTTGCTCATCCCTATCCCCCATCTCTGCGGCTCCCCGGCCACAGATAGCGATATTCTTGGCCGAAAAACCGTTCATTCTTCGGCTTACGCGCCCCAATCCCAGCGAACAGGAACGACTCCCCTAACCTCATGCCCGCCAGCCTCAGCACCAGCGCCGCCGCAGTGGCGAAAAGCAGCAGGAAGGCTATGTTGTGGAAATCCCCATGCCTGATGGGAGTTGTGAGAATGTTCAGGTCTAATTTCTTTAGAAGTTCCCCGGCGACTATATCGAAGTCGGGTGCAAAGGAGCTGGCTATGATGATCCAGGATGGGTCTCTCCCTGTGCGCTTAAACCAGAGCATTCCGGCGATTATTGCGATGGCTGTTGAGTAGATGAGATGTTCGAAGAGCACAGGTTGCTATTTTATGCTTGGGGTAGATAAATATAGCCTGTATTCCGTACCCTTCCACATCATTCCTCCCTAATTTTTCTTCCCCATCGATTTATGGTAAATGCTCTCATCAAATCCCGCCAATCTTAAAATCCTCTTTTGATTTTTATCCAGTTCTTTAGAC
>JBAQLI010000144.1:0-6604 GCA_049301735.1 Candidatus Methanoperedens sp. | reverse complement strand
TAATCGTTGCTGATGTCTTGGCTTTTGTTTTTAGAGACACAAACAAGAATGGAAGCCAAGAACATCAATTTTTCTGATGAAAAATAAGCCGCATGTTTGGGGTATACGTTTATACTTTCCTATTCGTTGAAAAAAGCCTGCTGAGGACATATCTGATGATATCATCATGCACCGAATTATAAACCAAGATTTAATTTTAAAAACAACTGAATTTTATATTTTATTTTTTTAAAGAAAATAGATGAAATTCTTTTATCTTTTAAACCGTAATTCATATATAATAATTATGCAATCCGATACAAGTTCTTATTTAGAATGGGAATTATAAGACTTATATTATGAGATGGTGCTAAATGAAGATAAAAACAAAGAGAAAATTTTCTGCGACACATAAATTGTCAAAATTACAACATCAGATGCTCTAGAGTAGAAGTTGCAGTAGAAAGTGAGCCCGATAAGGAAACAGAATGCTTATGGATTTTGCGCAGATATGACTGACCTGATGAAGAGCGCTGGTTTGATAGAATTGCTACCAAAAAAATCGAACCAACTGGACAATGGCTTTACTTTATCGGAGCAAACGGGGTAAAATGAAGATTAAAATAAACAGGAGAGAAATTGTATATGATTAAAAATAATGCAGTGGCCCTCATAATGGTTTTGTTGGCATCTTTTATAGATGTTTCAACAGCTGCCGCCACGGTAGAGAATACATCAAACGGCAACGGTTCAATAACAGGATTCTCAAAAATTTATAGTGATGGGTTCGGTGTAAATTCTGGGGGCTTTAAGCTTATCCTGAGAACCTACGAGAGGCGCATGGAGACCAGTTATCAGCCTTTCCTTGCCGATATCGAGTACATACTTTTAACTCAAGAAGAAGGGGAGGTTATTTACTCTAAACGAATCGAACAGGTTCCGTTATCCATGGGTAGCGAAGGGATGATAAGTCTCAGTCACCAGTTTAATGTTGTTTTAGAAGAAAGTAAAAATTATACAGGCATAGCAAAAGTTTACTTGTACACGGCAGGGAATCCTGAATATTATCTCACGGTAGTTTCGAATTTTACTGCCAGAAGCGATGCAGATATTACTGAGGTTTATGGCGATGGCATAGGAGCAAGTGCTACCATTAAAAGCAAGTCCATGGTTCCTCTGACTGCTAAAGTTGTCTTTACTTTGAAACAGGCTGGCAGGATTATAGAGACCAGGGAAATTACGGCTCCTTCGATCATGTCAAACGATAAAGAGAAGACAGTTAACATAATATGGACAAGTAGTTTGAATGAAGGAACGTATCTCGTTTCGGTCGTTCTACAGGGAAGATACCTCACTGTAAATTATGATAAGATTTTTACTGTCGAGAAAAAAGCATTAAATTCGACTCCTAAACCTACAGCTCAATCAGGTCACAACAGTCACAGTATTCCCGGCTTCACTTCTATATCTGCCGTACTGGCAATATTGATCCTGGTTCTAATCCCAATGCGGAGGAGCTAAAAAGTGCCCTTAAGTGATATTCGTCCTGCTCTTTTCTATTCAAGAAAAGATGTGATTAAAAACAAAAAAATCTTCATTTTCATAACACTCTCTATAGTTTTTGCAACTGCTAATATCATAGCCGTTAATGGGCTTATGGATGGAATGATATACGATCTGGTCGATAATACGGTTGAGTCTTCCCTGGGTCATTTGAATGTCTACCCTGATAACAATGAGCGATTTATTGATGGTCTTGGGGTTAAAGAAAAGAAACTGGCAACACTAGAGGGTGTAGAGGCTTATTCACCCAGATTATCTGCAAGTGGGATTTTATCCAATAAAGAATTATCTGCACCAATCGTGATACTGGCTCTGGACCCTGATAGGGAGGAGAAAGTAACAAAACTTCTTGAAAAACTCGATACTGGCGTTGCTATAAATTCTAATGATAAAAATGCAATACTCGTTTCTTATCGCCTTGCTGAAGACCTGAAGTTGAATGTTGGAGATGAAGCTAATCTTGCGTTTGAGAATGGAATATTTAAAGTGTACAAGGTCAAAGGGATTGTTCGTACAGGTACCTCGGATTTTGACAGTTCCACTATCATTATGCCACTGGAAGAAGTAAATATACAGCTTGCTATTGATAATAAGGCATCGGTCGTTCTTGTCAGGCTTCATGATAAGGAACTGGCAGATCAATACAAGCCAATATTAATTCAGAATTTAGAAGTTAACAATGTAAAAACATGGATAGAAGAAACAGAGTATTTGTTAAGCTTTGCTGGTGCTTGGAAAAGTTTCTCAGGGATCATATCAGTTGTAGGTTTGATAGCAGCAGCAGTTTCGATAGGGATTGTAATATATATAAATGTAATTCATAAAATGAGACAGCTGGGTATAATGAAAGCCCTGGGAGCAAAAGATTCCTTTATTTTTACAGTATTCGTAATGGAAGCTGTACTTTTTGGTCTGATAGGTGTTTTTCTTGGAGATGGGCTTGGATATCTGGTTGTGAAATATATGGAAGCAAATCCATTTTATGATGCCGTGATGCAGACCTGGATAAGTGCAAGGTATGATAGCTATTTGTTCTTTAACGCAACAATTGTTTCTTTTACAGTAACGGTACTTGCAGGAATATACCCGGCTATTAAAGCAAGCAGGGTGGATATTATTAAAGCAATATGGGGTAACTAAGATGTCCGGAGTTATTTTCTATGCAAAAAAAGATGTCGGAAAAAACAGGAAAACTTTTATTTTCATTATTATAGCGATTGCCCTATCAACTGCAAATATTATAATCATTAATGGATTCATCGATGGTATAACTAATGACATTTTAAGAAAAACAATGGAGACCTCAACAGGGCATATTAACATCTACCCAAATGAGGGGGACAGATATATAGAAGGGCTGGGTATAAAAGAAAAAAAACTTGAAGGTCTTGAAAGTGTAGTTGCTTACTCCCCAAGGATTACAGCAGGCGGCGCTTTATCTTACCAAGAGAAATCTAAATCTATAAGAGTGTTAGCTTTAGACCCATCAAAAGAAAACGGGGTTACAATCCTGTTAAGTAAAATTCAAGCAGGCCAAACCCTTGAAAACTATGGCAGGAATGGAATTTTGATATCGTATCGGCTGTCAGATGAATTAAATGCTAAGGTCGGCGATGACGTAACCGTAGTGTTCGAAAAAGGAAACTCCAAAGTTTTCAGAATCAAAGGGATATTACGCACCGGTATGGCAATGGATATAAATACGGTTATAGTTAATTTCGATGATGTTACGGACCAGCTTAACCTGAGTAATAAAGCCTCGGTGATTCTGGTAAAACTTTCTGATGAAACTCTCTCAGGGGAATACAAAAATAAGGTAGCTCAAGAACTGGGAATACAAAAAGTCAAAGAATGGAAACAAGAGGTAGAATCCATATCAAGCTCGGTTGAAACATTCAAGGAGATTGGTGCAACAATAAACGCTGTAGGGTTATTTGCAGCCGCAGTATCTGTAGGTGTGATACTTTATATAAATATCATGCACAGGCGAAGACAGATAGGTATAATGAAAGCTATCGGAATGATAGGTTCCCAGATACTGTCGGTATATATTCTCGAAGCAATATTTCTCGGAGCAATAGGCATTCTGATAGGGGATGCTCTGGGATATGCGGGTATAAAATATTTAGAAGCACACCCTTTTTTTGACCCGACTCTGGGTGCTATAAGCCCAAAATTTTATATGTATCTTCTCTACGATGCCTCACTGGTCACTATGCTCACAGTAATCCTCGCTGCAATATATCCCGCACTGATGGCTGGAAGGTTGAATATCATAAAAGCTATCTGGGGTAGTTGAAAATGGAAATAATTAAAACAAACAATCTTAGAAAAAGTTATATTCTTGGTAAAGTTGAGGTTAATGCGCTCAACGGTGTTAGTGCCTCTATAAATCAAGGTGAATTCGTTTCAATAATGGGTCCATCGGGTTGTGGCAAATCTACATTTCTCAACATAATCGGTATGCTTGATACTCCGACATCGGGAGAGGTGCGTATAGAGGGTAACGATGTTACAGGAATGAACAGTAATAAGAGAGCAGAGTACAGATTAAAGTACATAGGTTTTATATTTCAGTTCTTCAACCTCTTTAATGAACTGACGGCTATTGAGAATGTAATGTTTCCTATGATGTTAAACAAGCAACCTGACTATAAGAATAAGGCGAAAGAACTGCTCGACCTTGTGGGTCTTGGCGACAGGCTTAACCACTTTCCATCGGAATTATCAGGCGGACAGCAGCAGCGCGTTACTATTGCAAGAAGCCTTTCAAACGACCCGAAAATACTGTTAGCTGATGAGCCAACAGGTAACCTGGATACAAAATCTTCGATAGAAATCATTGAACTTTTCAAAAAATTAAACCATGAACGAGGGCAGACGATCGTGATGGTAACGCATAGTTCTGAATTAGGTGCGATGGCGGATAGAATAATACATTTCAGGGATGGTATGATTGAGGCATAACCACCTTATAACCCATTTTCCGCACATTTAGAGCCTATCCCATTAGACCTGTTGCACGCCATGTAATAATTCCGCATGCAAAGTGCAACATGGCAATATAGGTATCAGCCCTTTTCTCCCACCTGATGAGCACGCGGCGGAAACGATTCATCCAGCTATGTGTCCGCTCGACAACCCAACGTCTGGCTTTTTGCCCTACTTTCTTTTTGATATCTTTTGCTTCTTCTCCTCTTGAACGAATATGTGCAGTAAAACCGAATTCCTTTACCAATTCTCGAACTTCATCGTAATCGTAACCTTTGTCAAGACATAATCCTTGTTTCTTCTCCTGTGTTGGCTTGGGTCTTTTGGCTTTTATATTTTCCAGAGTTTCACGACTCATCTTCATATCATGACGGTTTGCTCCATCAACTGCTATGCTCAAAGGAATGCCCTTTGCATCTGTAAACAAGCTACGTTTTGTGCCTTTTTTGGCTCTGTCTGTTGGATTTGAACCTGTTTTTTTCCCCGCCAAGAGGTGCTTTTGTCATTGCTCCGTCCATTGCTAACCATGACCAGTCGATACCTTTGAGTTGATCGTATTTCAGAAGACTCCGCTTCCAAAATTCCTCAAAAACTCCTGCCTCAGTCCACTCAAGAAAACGCCTGTGAGCAGAAGAGGAAGAACAAATACCTGTTGAATTCAGTGCATTCCATTGGCAGCCAGTACGTAATACAAAAAGAATGGCGTTCATTGCATTGCGATTTGGCACACGTGGATTGTGGCAGCCCAGAGGGTGCGGCTTTCCTGGTGGTAACAACGGCTCCATTTGATTCCAAAGTTCGTCTGGAATACGCCAATTATCATCTTTTACTACAAGTCCCATATTTACTCCCTCACTTCAAGTCTAACTTGTAATTATTTGAGCGTCATATGATATTAACCTATTGAGATAGGCTCTTAATATAACCTCCTGCTAAAATCAGGAATTAGATTAATGGAATACAGTAGTAAAAGCCTGGATCATCTTGGCATAGTAGCAGGAGTTTGCAAGGAAATTAAACTTGCAGCACAGATAGACCGAATAGTAGGAATAGATAAAAGACAAAAGGTAACCACCGGTGAATCCGTAGAAGCAATGATTCTGAATGCTCTAGGATTTGTAAGCAAACCATTGTATCTGTTCCCTGAGTTCATGAAAACAAAGCCAGTGGAACTATTGATAGGTGAGCATCTTTCATGGAAAGACTTCAATGATGATACGCTTGGAAGAAGTCTGGACAGATTGTATGAAACAGGAACAGAAGAGACCTTTCTACAGATAGCAATAAATGCTTACAAAAAGTATGGATTCAAGGGTAGATTTCTTCATCACGATACTACTACGTTCAGTGTCCACGGAGAATACGAACATGAAGAAGGGGATCTGGATGCAGTTCCTATCGAGGTCACCTATGGCCATTCTAAAGATAATAGACCGGATCTAAAACAGTTCGTTACATCCCTGATCATATCCAAAGAATTGCCACTTTTTATACAGACATTGAGCGGCAACGCATCTGACAAAAATCACTTCAGAGAGATTGCCAAAAACTATGGAAATTTCTTGAAAGAAAATTGGGATAAGGATTGCATTTGGGTCTGGGATAGTGCTTTCTACAGTAAGGATAACCTGAAAGCGATTTCAGAAAAACATAAATGGATAACAAGAGTCCCAGAAACATTATCTGATGCAAAAGAATTGCTTAAAATCTCTGACTTAAAAGACATGAATCAGACATCGTTAGATGGATATAGTTTGTTAAGCACGGAAATTATATATGGAGTAAAGCAGAGATGGATAGTGGTATTCTCCCAGAAAGCATATGAGAGAGAAACTAAAACCCTTAAAAAGAGCATAACTAAAGAAAGGGAAATGGTAGAAAAGCAGTTATGGCATTTTTCCAATGATGATTTTTACTGTAAAGAAGATGCTCTGCAAGCTCTGCAGGAGATGGCTCAGGAATGGAAATATCACAAAGTAAAGAATATCGCTATCCAAGAGAGCAGAAAGAAGAAAGAAGGTAATGTTGGAAGACCAAAAAAGAATGATGTTCTGAAGATAATGTGTAATGT
>JBAQLI010000143.1:0-2662 GCA_049301735.1 Candidatus Methanoperedens sp. | reverse complement strand
TAAATCTTGGTACGACATGGAAGGATTATTCCATACAGTTCAATACCGCTGGTTTTTCAGGCACAGTAACTGATGCCCGCCTTATGTTCTGGCTTGCTCCTTATGATGCCGCAGGGGATCAGTATTTCTTTGATGATGTAACATTGACTTCTGCATCTGTTACGCCTCCAACAACGGGAAAACCCATAATTACCACACAACCAATAAGCCAAAAAGTCGTAGTGGGAAGCGCTGCAACGATGCGAGTTGTGGCCACTGGCACCGCGCCGTTGACATATCAGTGGCAGAAGAATGGCATTAACATTCCCGGGGGGACAGGTGCAACATACATAACGCCAGCGACAACGCTGTCTGATAGTGGAGCCAGTTTCAGAGTTGTTGTATCGAATAATATCGGAAGTGTCACCAGCAATGCAGCAATCCTGACTGTTGTTTCTGCCCCATCGAATAAACAACTGGTAGTACTCGATGTGAATTATCAACACAGTACAACGATCACCAGGATTCCGCCGCTAAATGCTATTTCCGGAATGTCGGCATCTTTCTTTAATTTCCCGTCTTATGTTCCTGACAACCTCATATCGCCAATAGATTATGCGCATGGCACAATATATCAGAGGCTTCAGGTTTTCACTAAACCGAGCACGAAGACCGTTAAGTACCAGATATGCTTTTTCCAGGATACTATTACCCAGCCAAAACATGCCTGTACCAATCGTGATCTATTGGCATTCAACAAGACAGGTACATACTATGCCACCCAGCAGTTATCAAACATATACCAATATGGCAACATCAACTGGGGCCGGAAGCTTCTTATCATGATGCTGGATATGACCGATAAGAATGGAGTTCTAATCGATAGTAGACCTGTTTATAATATGGGCAAAATATGGGATGGATCCCCGAACCTGAATCTCTATTATCCAATGAATGTACGGTATACAGCAATAATAGTGCCCAAAGGAGGTGGAGCGCCAGTCTGGCCATAAGTTTGTTTCTTTGCAGACTTTCCACCCTGGCATGAAAAAATCATGAACAACTAACTGTACGAACCAGAATGAACTTGCTTCCATAGTTCATATTAGTTAGCTGTTCATGGATTAATATTTTTACGATAGGTATTGCCTACAAGAAATCGTCCAAAAGATAATTGACTAGTGAACTACTCCCTGCTAAAGCAAGGGAGCTTCCTGCTTCATCGTATCTCTATTGAGATTGCTTAGACAGGCTTGAAATCCCGCAGTTCCTGCGGTAATACTTCTACTTTCTATTACATTTGCCGATACATGATCTCTACCAGCAATCAAACCACAATTAGAACACTTATGTGTTCTCATTGAAAGTTTTTTTGGTACTGGATGACCGCAAATACATACTTGTGAAGTTCCTCTTGGATTAACCAGTTCAACTATCTTCCCAGCGTACTCTGCTTTGGATTTCGTGAAACTGATTAACTGTGACCAACCTGCATCTGAAATTGATTTCGCAAGATGATGATTCCGCATCATGTTCTTGATCTGTAAATCCTCAAATACAATATGGTCATATTCCTCAACAAGTTTTCTGCTTGTTTTATGAGCAAAATCTTTTCTCTGATTTCTTATCGTTCGATGTACTTTTGCTACTATGATTCTCTGCTTATTCCGGTTCTTTGAACGAAGTTTCTTTTTTGAAAGGTGTATCTGTTCCCGTGATAGTCGTTTCTCTGATGCTCTCAGAAATTCAGGAGGTTCTATCTGTGATCCGTTGCTCATTGTTATCAGAGAATTCAAGCCAACGTCTATTCCTGTTTTGGTTTTAATGTCAACAGGTATTACAGAAATATCGATATCGCATGAAAAAGTGACATACCATTGATCGATATCTTTCTTGATGGTACAGGTCTTAATTTTGCCTTCGATTGCTCGATGTTGAAATATCTTGATAGTTCCAATTTTCGAGAGATTAAGTTTTTCCTGTTTGATTGAAAACCCCGATTGTGGATATGTAAAACTATTATACCTGTCCCGTCCCTGAAATCTAGGATAGCCAAAACCATTAAAGAAATTCTTGAAACTTCTATCCACTCTTTTCAGGACATTTTGGAGTACCTGAGAGAATACTTCTTTCTGGAACTCAGTCTTTGACCCTGATAGGTTATTAGCCTGATCGTAATAGTTCATCCATTCAGGTTTTCCCCATGGGGTTACACACAATGTTCTTTCCAGTTCGTTAAGTTCTGATTGCCTCTTTCGTTCTGCAAGAGACTCATTGTAAAGGTGTCTGCATGTGGAAAGTGTTCTATTCAGTATTTCTTCTTGATTCTTGTTTGGGTATATCCTGAATTGAAACGATTTTCTCATACTGACTCTTGACAAGATATATATGTCTTTGATACTATATATCACTATGCCTAACCCTTAAATCTGATTCTTGACAAATCCTTTTTTGGGTTAGGTATTATAATTCCAAGGGGTCAGATTCATCCCCATTCTGAAGGATCGGGGTTTTCTCTACCCCTTGACCCACGATTTTATAAAAACGACCATATTATGAGATTGTCGGAATAGTCCTTAACTTCGCCATATTTTAATTAATGTTATTACCCCATGTTCTATAATATTTTCCAATAAACATTATGCATCGAAGCATTTATATCCTTTAAATGTATATATAACAT
>JBAQLI010000142.1:0-21438 GCA_049301735.1 Candidatus Methanoperedens sp. | reverse complement strand
GCAAGAAATATATTAGCAAGATCAAAAAGTACCGTAGGAACTGCGGGAATTAACGCTTGTCCGAGTGGACTCAGTAGAGCCATGATGACGCAAGACGCGCAAGCCCTTTAGGGTTGCGTAGTTCACTAATTATAAGCTAAATATACAAATATATTATTTTTTCCATACTATGGAAAAAATAATATAAAAACTTTCAGCCAAATAACTCCTTCAGCGCCTGTGCCGCTGTGTAAACGCAGCCCACACCGCTCAGGTATTGCGCAACTCTTAACGCTTCTGTGATCTCTTCTTTTGTAGCTCCTGCGTCCATTGCCTGTTGAGCCAGTGATTTTACACCCGAAACAGTTCCATAGGATGCATCAAAGGCCATGCCTATCAGTAACTTGATTTTCCTGGGTAATGCCCCGTCAGCAAAAACGAATTCACTGGAATTTGTAACGTGCTTCAGAAGTTCCGGATCTAATTTTTCATAAATTTTTAAGGGGTGTTCGGTCATAGTATCACTCCGATTGGAATGGAATCAGGTTATAATTAAATATACCATATATAGCATTCATCGGCTTTTATAGGCGTTTCTATTATTTTCAATAAACCATAAAAAAAAATCTCCAGGATTATCTCGCAATATTTAAATAGAGGAAACACCCTTCCGCTTCCGGGCGTTTTTTGAAAGAACGCTGAATCAACGTTTACAATGTGTGGAAGAACTCTCTTATTGATAGAGTCATCTTCAAAAAACCAACTTGGAGAAAAAAAACATGAATCTTAGACAACCAAATGCGAATGAAGCGACGCAGACCTATAATCGCTCAAAGAGCGTATCCCCGATGTCAGGGATATGCACACGGTGTCTTGATGGATGCCGCGGGAATTGCGAAATCTTCAAATCCTCATTCAGAGGCCGAGAAGTCATATATCCCGGTCCTTTCGGGACAATAACAGCAGGCGCAGACAAAAACTACCCGGTAGATTACTCACACCTTAACATACAGGGCTATGCAGTGGGCGCATGGGGACTTCCGAATGGAGAAGAACCAAATCCTGATACAGCTATTTTCCCGAGAGTCAATACTGAGACCGAATATGGCTGGGATAAAAAAGTAAGGATGAAACTCCCGATCTTCACAGGAGCACTTGGCTCAACAGAGATCGCACGCAAAAACTGGGAACACTTTGCAGCTGGCGCAGCGATCTCAGGAATCACCCTTGTATGCGGTGAAAACGTATGCGGTATCGACCCAGGACTTGTTCTTGACAGCAACAAGAAGATCAAGAATTCACCTGAGATGGACCGAAGAATTACAACATATAATAAATATAATGAAGGTTTTGGCGAAATCCTTGTCCAGATGAATGTTGAAGATACAAGACTCGGTGTTGCCGAATATGTATCATCAAAACATGACCTTGATACCATTGAGTTAAAATGGGGACAGGGCGCAAAATGCATTGGCGGAGAGATCAAAGTCAATAGCATCGAGCGCGCAGTTGAACTTAAGAAACGCGGGTATATTGTTACTCCCGACCCTGAAGACCACGCAATAAAGGCCGCATATAAGGACGGGGCAATAAAAGAATTCGAGAGACATTCAAGGCTCGGATTTGTCACAAAAGAGGGATTCTTTGATGAAGTAGACCGCCTGCGTGACCTTGGTTTCAAGAGAGTCACACTCAAGACCGGCGCCTATTCCATGGTTGAAGCTGCAATGGCAATTAAATACTGCTCGGAAGCCAAGATCGACCTGCTCACAATAGACGGCGCACCTGGCGGAACAGGCATGAGCCCATGGCCCATGATGGAAGAATGGGGTATCCCGACATTCTATCTCCAGTCACTTATCTATGAGTTCGCAGAAAAGATGAGCAAGAAAGGTATGAGAGTACCCGACCTTGCAATGGCAGGCGGCTTCTCAAGCGAAGACGGCGTTTACAAGGCACTGGCAATGGGCGCACCATACTTCAAGGCGGTATGTATGGGAAGAGCACTCATGATCCCCGGATTCGTAGGCAAGAATATCGGACAGTGGATAAAAGACGGCGACCTGCCCAAGACCGTTTCCGAGTTCGGAAGCAGACCTGAAGAAATCTTCGTTTGCTATGAAGAACTTGCAGATCGCTTCGGTGACGATATAAAGAACCTTCCGCTCGGTGCAATTGGCATCTACACATATGCGCAGAAATTCAGGACAGGCTTGCAGCAACTGATGGCAGGCTCACGCAGGTTCAATGTTTCAACTATCGGGCGCCAGGATGTAATGGCACTGACAGAAGACGCATCAAAAGTTTCCGGCATTCCATATGTAATGAATGCATACAGGGACGTTGCAGAAGCAATTCTGGACGAATAAAGAAAAAAGTAATGGCAGATGGATTTAATCTATCTGCTGTCAATATTTTTTATACTACTGCTCGCAGTAGTTAATCATTTCTTTCATGTCATAAAATGCCTTGCAGAAGAAATTGCAGGCAGAATTCAATTCTTTTTTCCCTTTATCAGTTAAAGAATAGTATTTATTCTCATCAGATTCTATCAAGCCCTTGTCCTTAAGCTCTTTTAATGCAGGATATAGCGTCCCGGGGCTTGGCTTTGTGCTTCTTCTTATTTCCAGTTCCCTGGATATCTCGGCCCCATTCATCTTCTTCTTGCTTAATATCCACAGTATCAGGTAGGACAAAAACCCTTTCATATCGCAGCAATTCATGAATATTATATTGGATACCATGTATAAGAAGGTTGGTTTATATCGGATAACCGACACAATTCAATATTTGAACGTCTTATTATCGTATATCAGATATTAACGGAGGAGGTGAAATGAAATGAAAACCAGGGAATTCAAGATAACAAGTGAAGGAAAGGAGATCGCAACCATTGAATGTACAGATAACGGATTCAACGTAAAATGTACAGAAGAATGCGCTAAAATGTGCAAAAGTTTCAAAGGATGCTGCTGATGCAGCATCTTTTGTTCATCTGGCGCATCCGGTATCCTGTAAAAAGTGTTGTCAATCACTTCCTTTGAATAATAGCCAGTTTTTTTCCCCTGCTTTCTTGAATTTTACAAGCACATATCTTCCTTCCATTTTTTCTCCCTTCACAATGAACTCGATCTTGTTCTCCTTCCAGTAAATGGTTTCATAAGATCCTTTATCCCATATCTTCACAGTTCCTGCCCCGTACTGCCCTTGCGGGATCGTTCCTTCAAATTTACCATATTCAAGCGGATGATCTTCCACCTGGACAGCAAGCCTCCTGTCACCGCTTATTTCCGGAGGACCTTTAGGAACCGCCCAGCTCTTGAGAACTCCATCCTTTTCCAATCTCAGATCGTAATGAAGCCTGCGGGCATGGTGCTCCTGGACCACAAAGGATCTACCCATGCCCGTACCCGTACCCGTACCCTTTTCCTTTTCCTTTTCATGCAACATTGGAGGCTCAGGTGTTATGCTAAAATCCCTTTTTTCCGTGTAATCTGAAATAGCAGGTCGTATCTGATCAATAGTACATTCCAGGGGATCTTTATCTTCCCTTAAGCTTTTAAACACGGGAATACGGAGCTTGCCATCATCTGTTATGGACTGATAACCTACTTCACACACAATATCGGGTCTTAACCAGGTAATTTCCCTTTCCCTATTCACTCCTGGAAGTGTTTCCTCCTCAACCTTATAATTATCCAGAGTCAGCTTCAGATTTTCCATATATTCCCGGGAAAAACCCGTACCAACTTTACCGATAAAGACCGGTCCTTTCGCATCATACAATCCAAGGATCAGAGATCCGAAGGTCTTCTCCCTGTTTCCTTCGCCTTCCGTATAACCGAAAATTATACAATCACATGTCTTTTCCGGCTTTATTTTAAGCCATTTATTGCTCCTTTTTCCCGGTTCATATAAGCTTTGTTTCTTTTTGGCAATTATACCTTCAAGCCCTTTTTCCATGGCTGCCCTGTAATAAGCAACCCCGGTCCCTTCAACAAATAAGGAAAGGACAATAAAATTCCCTTCTTTTACTGAATTTTTCAATACCCTTTTTCTCTCCAAAAGAGGGGTATCCAACAGCTCCTTTCCATCTTTTTCCAGGATATCAAATATTACATAGGTCGCAGGAAATTTGCCAGCCATAAACATTATTTCACGCGGGTTGGTAGCCTGCATTCTCTGCATGAGAATCTGGATGTCAGATTTTCCATCCTTCATAACAATTATTTCCCCATCCAGCACTGAATTGCCTGTCAGAACCTTCAATTCAGAAAGTTCCGGAAAAATATCTGTCAGTTCCTTCTGGTTCCGGCTCTTGAGACTGAATTCATCCTTAATATAACTGATAGCTCGTATCCCATCCCATTTTACTTCAAATATCCAGTCATCAGAAGAAAATGGCGCTTCTGCCAGTCTGGCAAGCATTGGTTTATATTGTTTCATTTGCCCAGTTGTTTGATCGTCTCTTGGAGGGCTACCATCAATTCTTTGACTTCTTCTTTCTTAGGAACCTGGGCAACAATAACCCCTCCCTTCATCTTCGTTTCTATGAGCTGTTCCATTTTTTCCCTGTAACTATCCCTGTATTCGGCTATATTAAATTCCCCGGATAGTCCCTGAATGATCCTCGTGGCCAGTTCCATCTCTTTTTGCGAAGGTTTTTTGAGTTTTGAAAGGTCTTCTATATCACCTGGATTAACCACCTCATCAGCATAACGCAGGGTTGTCAGGATTAAAGCCCCTTTGTATTCATATATAACAACCGGATATTCCTTGGTTCTCATAGTGATCTTGCCCATTCCTGCTTTGCCCTCCTGCTGGATCGCTGTCATCAGCAGGCTGTAGGCATCGATGTTATTGTCAGGGGCAAGGATGTACGACTTTTCAAAATACACCGGATCAATTGAGAGTAAACTTATAAATTTATCAAGCCTGATCCTCTGGTCTGATTCAGGTCTTATGGCATCCAATTCCTCTTTTTTGAAAACTATAAACTCATTCTTTCGTATTTCATATCCCTTTACCGTATCTTTCCAATCAACCACTTTATTATCCTTTGCGCAGATCCGTTCGTATTTCAAGGGCTGCCCGTCATCATTGTGTAAAAGCCTGAATGAAAATGCCTTGTCACGGATCATTGTATAGACCTTAACAGGTACATTGACAAGCCCTATTGTGATACTGCCGCTCCAGATGGGCCTGCCAGAGGGTTTAGTTGTGTCTTGATCTTTATCCATTTTATTCCACTTCCAGTGCCTGTTTATTTTCCAGTAACCTCTCCCAGGGATCGTTCTTCCTCTGCAGGACAGTAAATATGTTGAACTCCTCAGGTCTTAATCCTTTCTTAAGTTCTTTCCATTCAAGGGGTGTAGATACTGTTGCTTCGGGATGCGCTCTCAGGCTATATGGGGCTATCATGGTCTTTCCCCGGATATTTTGCAGATAATCAATAAAGATAGTTCCAGGATCCCTGGAGTTCCTGAATTCCGATACAACAATATCAGATCCTCTTGCCATGAACTTCCCGAATTGATGAACAAATTCCCTTGTCTGCCTGAAATTATACTTATTGATAACCGGGAGGACAACATGCAGTCCCTTTTTACCTGAAGTTTTTACATAGGACCTGAAGTTGAGTTCATCCAGCTTTTCTTTCAATGAAAGGGCTATATCCATGACATCATCAAAAGAATAGGGAGGTTGTGGATCTATATCAAAAAATACAAGGTCAGGTGTATCATAATTATCAATAGTTGAAAGAGTGGTGTTTATTTCAATAGCTGCAAGATTCGCCATCCAGATAAGTGTATCCAGGTTATTACAAACAATATGGTTGATGTCCCGCTTTGCGGTCTTTGAATACCGGTTGAAAGTTTCGACCCATGCCGGTATCCCCATCGGTGCATCCTTTTCATAGAATCCTTCTTTGCCAATACCATCAGGGTACCTGTTCATGATTATTACCCTATTCTTCAGGAATCCAAGCATCCTGGGGGCGATCTCTATATAGTATTTGATGATCCGGGATTTTTTCAATCCCAGCTCTGGATAGAGGACTTTGTCAAGATTTGTGAATGATACTTTCGTCAGTTCGTCCATCATAGTTTTATTTGTATGGCAGAGTTCTTATATTCTTTTCACTATAGACATCCTTTATGGAAATCCGGCTTTCACGCCCCTGTGTTGAAGATCCCACCCGATATATTGCGGAATGTCATCTCGGGAAAAGACTGGTCATGGAAAAATTATGTGATATCTTGCGGGAAATCGGGGCTAATGAGTTAAAATGCTCGTTAAATCTTGGTGTTGCCCGTTTTGAACTTGAAGGAAAAAGCGTGATGTTATACAAGAGCGGGCGGGTAGATATCAGGAGAATCCGGAACACAGATGAGGCCCGGATCTTCCTTGAAAAAATATTTTCAATGGTCAGGGATGCTTTTTAGCGATATATCCTCTTTGAGAATTCACCGATCTTATCTTCTGTTTTCTGGACAAAAGCATCCATCTTTTTATCAAGATGATCTTCAACTCCCTGGATGTTTATCCTTAATGAGCGTTCCTTTGTATCAATGGCTTCTTCAATATTTCTTAATCTATTATCAAGCAGCAATATCATTGCTGCAAGAGAACCAATTAAAAGAACTGCTGCTAATATGATCACGGGGTCGGCAGGATTGCCAAGACGTGTCAACCATTTAATAGTCAATACAACTGAAGACAGTGTCATTATCACTGCAAGTGAGATATCCTTAGTGTCCATTCATCCACCTCTGATTTTCTATACTGAATATTCTTTTGCAGATATATATATTTAGTTGTAGGTTTTCTCGATATATGGAATGATTTTAAGCGAATATGTATTATTGGTTTCATTTCAAGCTCAATTACTTTTTAAACTCTGCACATTATATTACCCCATTATATGCACAAACCTGAATTACTGGCTCCAGTTGGCAGCAAAGAAGCGCTAATCGCAGCGATCGAGAATGGAGCTGACGCTGTATACTTTGGCGGGACGCTTTTTAGCGCGCGGCAATTTGCATACAATTTCACGAATGAGGAACTCGAATGGGCTATTGATTATGCGCATATCCGGGGAGTCAGGGCCTATGTGACTATGAATACACTGGTAAAGGATATAGAACTTGAAAAAGCAGGTGAATATCTGCAATATCTATGCGGCGCAGGCGCGGATGCGGTCATCGTCCAGGATATTGGAATCCTGCGCCTGGTTCGGGAGCAGCTTCCAGCCCTTCCAGTGCATGCCAGCACCCAGATGACGATCCACAATATTGAAGGAGTAAAGTTCCTCCAGGATATGGGCGTCAAGCGCGTGGTTCTTGCGCGCGAAATGTCGCTTGATGAGATTTCCCGTATCAAATCACAAACTTCGATCGAAATTGAAACCTTTATCCACGGCGCGTTATGTTTTTCATATTCAGGCCAATGCTTGTTGAGCAGCATGATAGGAGGGAGAAGCGGGAACCGCGGTTACTGCGCCCAGCCGTGCAGGAAAAAATACAGGATCGGTGAAGTCGAGGGATACTTATTAAGTCCCAAAGACCTCAACATGAGCGAGCATATCGGCGCGCTTCTGGATGCTGGCATTGATTCATTCAAGATCGAAGGACGGATGAAGCGCCCCGAATATGTTGCAGGAGTGGTTCGTGTTTATCGAAAACTCATAGACAGGTACCTTGCCGCACCCGCGGATTTCCGGGTAACAAAAGATGAAAAACACATACTTCTTCAATTGTTCAACAGGGAATTCACAACAGGGTACTTTTTCGGGAATCCCGCAAGTCAGTTAATGAGCCGGAAATACCCGCATAACCGCGGAACAATGCTTGGAAAAACGGTTAATTATGATTTACGTACAAAACTGGTTTCAATAGACCTCAAGGCGCCATTGAGGATCGGCGACGGCATAGGTATAGGGAACCGGGAAACAGGAATTACAGTCAGGAATATTTATATTGGCAACAAAATTGCCACAGAAGCCGTCCCGGGTTCTACTGTAAAAATACCTCTTGATATTGAAGTTTCAGAGGATGAAGTTGTTTTCAAGACTTATGATAGCAAGCTCATGGCATCACTGGAAATTGGGAATGCCAGGAAAATCCCGATAAAAATGTCCTTTAAGGCAAGAATCAGTGAGCCGCTTGGACTCTTGATCGATGACGGTGAAAATAAAGTTTCCATGAGTGGAGAGATAGTAAATCCGGCAAAAACAACACCAGTTTCCAAAAGCTCGATCGCTGAACAGTTAATAAAACTTGGGGGCACTATTTTTGAAGCAAAAGAGGTGGATTTTGAACTTGATAAGAATATTTTCATTCCCGTTTATGAATTGAACTCCGTCCGCAGGCAGGCGATTGAGGAGCTTATGAAAATCCGCGCCCTGAAATGGAAAAGGGAATGCAATGAACCGAAGATATCTTTTAGTTCGCAAAAATTTGATATCAAGCCGATATTATCCGTCAATGTGGGTTCTGTTGATTGTCTCAAAGCTGCGGTTGATGGCGGAGCCGATGTTATTTACTTTGGAGAAGAAGCATTTAAGGATGCCAGGTTTGAAAAAGAAAACAAACGCAGATTTGTTGCTAAAGAGAAATATAGTGAGACAATTGAATATGCACATAAGAAAGACGTCAAAGTTATCATCAGCACCCCACGAATAGTAAAAGATTTAGCAGAGCTTAAGATGTTCGATTTCCAATCGAATCCGAATGGCAAATATCCAGTTGAAGAGGCCGACGGTTTCCTTGTCGCGAATTTAGGTGTTCTGTATCACCTTCGGACAAATTTTGCCAATAAGCCAATTGTTATTGATTATCCACTTAATATCTTTAACAGGCAGGCTTTAGATCATTTTTTGAATTTCAGCCAGAGAGTGACATTATCGCCGGAACTTACCCTGAATGAAATAAGAGAACTTGCGCAGTCCGGGCATGCAGAGTGCATTGTGCATGGTTTTTTTCCGCTAATGGTATCAGAGCATGACCTCATAGGAGGTCTTTTTTCCGGAGAAAAGACGGAAGATATTTTCCTGAAAGATGAAAAAGGCTTTAAATTCCCGGTCATGACCGACATGCATAACCGTACTAATATTATGAATTCCCGCGAGTTGTGTTTGCTTGGATCTATCCCCGATATAATAAAAGCAGGTGTTAGCTGCCTCAGGATAGAAGCAGGAACATATGATGCAAAGACGACGGGAAAAATCACGAAAGAATACAGGGAAGCGATCGATGATGCTGTTAGCGGAAGGGAGAATGAAAAACTCTGCGGTGAGCATACTACAGGTCATTACTTTAGGGGTATTTTATAAAAACACATAATAAAGCAGGCCTGAAACAATCGCTCCTGAAATAGTTGCAGCAAGATTTACTCCGTTATTTGTGAGATAACCTTTTTGCTGAAGAGTTGCGCCAAGCAGGCTATCAATGTTCGTACCGATAAATCCTCCTGCTGTCACGATCAATACAAGAGAAAGGTCTATAGGTACCAGAATAAAAGCCAGAAGGGCAATTACTAATGCCCCGAAAAATGCTGCCTTTTCACCCAGCATCGAGACTGCCCCATCAGTTCCAGGCTTTGTTTTTTTGAATGTTGTGATCATCCTTGGCTCTCCTTTATATGTCTCACCTATCTCACTTGCCAGGGTATCACCGCATGCTGTTGCAACTGATCCCAGATATGCTGCCAGCAAAACCTGCCCATGCCAGGGGAAAATCCCATATGCTATGGCAAGCGTAAGACCTGCCAGTGAGTTGGAAAATACATTCTTATACCCTCTGACCCCTCCTTTTCCTTCGGCAATCCCCCTGGCCAGTTTAAAATTGTATTTATAACGGGTAAACATGCTGCCAAGCAGGAAAAAAGCAAGAAGCATAAAAAACCAGTTAACATCACTTGATATTATTATCACTACCCCAAGCAATGTTGCAGAAAGCATGGCAGATACGTCGGCAACATGCGCCCTGTAGGAAAGATAACCGAGAACGAACGAAAATACGAGCACCTTCATAAGATAAAAAGCATCTACATTATACCCGAACATATAAAAAAGCCACATTACCATGGCTGAGCCAAAAGGGATCACAATATTATCTTCATCCTTTGTCATGGATTCAAGAAGAGCGCCAGTAAGGGCTCCGATCACAGAAAGAAATATCAGCATCCCAACAGGAACATATAAAGTGAAACCGGATATCCATCCTCCTATAAATAAAGCAAATACACTCCCTGAAATCAGGAAAATGATGCTTGATTTTGCAGAATAAAATTTAAGCTTACTTTGCTTATCATTCCCGGTTTGTTTTTTTTCTTTGTCAATAATATGTATGATATCTGCAATGCCGTCACCAAATGTTGTAATAACAAAAGCAGCCCCTATAATAAATAGTGGGAATTTATGTACTCCTGCAATATCTACCCCGATCATAAGGCTGATCGCCAGGAGAAATCCCGTCGTCAGGAACAGCTGTATCATACTGACAAGCTTCCCCGCTTTGCGGTCTGATTCTCTCGCAAAGAATCGGAAAAATTGCGAATCAGCAGGGACAACTGAAAGAATGATCGCTGCAATAAAAAACAAAAGGGCTAACAGGAAAATATTTGTATTGAAAAACGGAAAAAACAGAACCAGCAATCCAAGAAGAATATAATTGATTTGTTTCTCATATTCCTTTGTTGGCATCATTTGTTCCCAGAAATGGTATTTACAGGCAAATACTTTATCCTTATACTCCAATAAAAGGGCGATGGGATTTATCTCAAAATTATATGAATGGAAACTTAAGACAAAGATAAAAGAAATGAATGTTCCGGATCATATTGTTCTTGCACTTTTTGAAAGTGATCTTTTTGCAGATACGGATTATCTGAAATTAAATTCATTTGCGTGCTGGTGCAAAGAGACTGGAGTAAAGACCGTTACTGTTTATATTAATATAATCGAAATGGATACCCACATCAGCAATAAAATCTGCAATAAACTATCAACAGAAATTCCGCCGGCACTTAAAAATATCACACCAAATATTAATATCATTA
The DNA here is from genome assembly GCA_049301735.1 of Candidatus Methanoperedens sp. Classification (GTDB taxonomy): domain Archaea; phylum Halobacteriota; class Methanosarcinia; order Methanosarcinales; family Methanoperedenaceae; genus Methanoperedens. Next base: position 10,398 of record JBAQLI010000142.1, on the reverse strand, counting down.
AAAGAGGGGATAAAGAAATAAGTAAACAAAAAACAGAAGACATGGTTATTGATATATCACTTGGTTACAGCGGAAAATATGAATTGACAAAGGCATTGAAAGATGTGATGTTCCAGGTAAAAGAGGGGAACTTATCTCCTGATGATATAAATGAAGATGTGATCGAATCCCATTTATTATTTAAATCGGAGCCTGATATTGTTATCCGGGCAGGAGGAAAAAGATTGACTGATTTTCTTATCTGGCAGTCTGTTTATTCTGAACTTTATTTTACAGATGTCAACTGGCTGGATTTCAGGAAGGTTGACTTCTTAAGAGTGTTAAGGGATTTTCAGAAACGGAAAAGAAGATTCGGGAAATGATCAATTAAAAAAATTACCACTTAATCATGTTATTTAATACAACATTACGGTGTGCAAGTTCATGAAGTATCTTTACAACTTCTTCCTTCGGGATCGTTATTGATCTCCTCGATATTCGAATGACGTCTTCTACTTCCACCATACCATAATAGCTTAAAAGTTTCACAACACGCATAATAGTGTTCTTTTGTCTTTCATGCTCTCGTGTCTGGAACGTGCGAATGGCTCGAAGAAGGTCAATCCGGCGAAACTCAGGCCAGAAAGGAGCACAAAAATATGCGGCGCATTCATTGCCATTTGCCTGCCATGGAAGGAAATTGGAAATTCTTTCATCCCCACCTGTCCTGATTATAAGATCCACGTACGGAACCGAACCGCTTGAAGGATATAAATTATTAGAAATAGTTTCTTCATTAATATCTTTTATAGATAATTCGCCATTTTTGATCTTCCAGGCCATCTTTTGTGCCGCATCCACAAGTTCCTGCCGCCCCCCATAAGCAAGAGCCACATTTAGATACACGCCATTGTAATTCCTTGTTATTTCCTCAGCATGTTTTGCAGATGATTTCAATGCTGGCGGAAGCAGGTCTATATTGCCCAGAACCCGAACCCTCATCCGGCGTTTATGGGTACGCTGATCTGTGCATATTTTATCGAACTTGATCCCGATAAGTTCAAAAAGCTTATTTTTCTCAACCTCATCCCTCTCGAAATTCTCTGTTGAAAAAGCATAAACAGTAAGCTGCTTAATTCCGAGGTCAAAACTCCAGTCAAGGACTTTTTCTGTAGTGTCTGCTCCCTTGAAATGGCCATAATATTGTGCCAGTCCCCGAGTTCTTGCAAACCTCCTGTTGCCGTCCATTATAATAGCAACATGCTCAGGAACAGGCTTGTCCTTTATTTCCCTGGCAAGTAATATCTCATAGCCACTATACAATAATCCCGTTAAATTCAATTTATCACTCGACTCACTTACGGTATGAGAGTATTTAAATTTACCCAAAGTCATGAAGTTTGCGTTGTTCTTCCGATTTTTCTTCTGGTGGGGGAGTGGCACCTATCTGCTTTAAGATTTTTATTGCGACTTTTGTGCCTATGATCTTTGCAACTTTATCTGGCTCTTGCGTCCGCAGCGTCTCCATATCTTTTATTCCCGCATCAAATAACTTGCGCGCGCGTACCCGCCCGATGCCCCGGATCTGGATAAGATCGAGAAGTTGCGGACTTGCCCCATATTCGACACGTTTTTCAAGTTCCCTTGCTTTACCTGCAGATGAACGTTTTAGAAATGTTCCAAGTTCAGCCATTGAATGGACAAGCCACAGCGTTGTTTCTGAAAGCGCCCTGATATCCCCTTCTCCGATCCCGAATTTTTTCACGATGTCTTCTTCTTTTATCTCATTTATCCAGTCAAGCATCACGCATGCTGTTTTTACCTGTGAGAGGAACCATTCGTAATCAACTTTGAACTGGGGCGGGATATGTACGAATTCGGTATGGTGGTCCATGATAAGATCGCTTAGCCAGTTGTAATCATTTGAGCGCAGATAAAGCTGGCGCATATCGGGTGTGGAGGCAATAAGATGCAGAAGCGTCATTTCTGTAAATTGCATGCTTTTTTCTTCTATCTTTTCCATCCCTTCGATCATCAATGATGCTGAAAGCGGATCGATATACAGGCGTGAAACCATTTCTCCAAGACGGGTGGCAAAAAGCCCGTCTTTTTGAACGATCATCTTCTTTTCAACAAGGAAACGTATTATATTATCAATCACGACTTTGAGGCTCCATGGTTCCTGCTGGGTGGAATAAAAAGTAGCACGCATGAACTCCAGCAATTCAACCATATCTCTTGCAAATCCTGTAACGATCAAAGAAAGGATGTGTGTGCGTAATGCGTTTTCAGAGCCAAGTTTTGACCATATTTTTTCGGCACCCGCAAGCACATACTGTTTCGTGAGTTCATCCAGTTCATCATACGTTTTTGCAACAAGGACAGATTCACCATAGGGATCAAGTCTCGGCCTTCCTGCTCTTCCTGCCATTTGCTTGTATTCAAGAACCGGTATGGGGACCTGACCAAAATTCACATCATAACGCCTGTAACCTTTGATTATCACCCTCCGCGCCGGAAGATTTAGCCCTGCTGCGAGTGTTGGTGTCGCTGCTATTACTTTTATAATTCCGTTACGAAATCCTCCTTCGATGAGCTTTCGCTGCTCTGAAATAAGACCGGCATGATGGAATGCGCTCCCGTTCGCGACACACATCGCAAGTTTTTTTGCAGTATCCACTTCACTTGTTTCATGAACTTCTGCTGCGAGATTTTTTAGTTTTTCCCTGGTATCATTATCCAGAAGTTTTGATATTGAAATACCCATGCGCCCTGCCATACCTTCAGTGTTCTTCCTGCTGCTTTCAAAAACAAGGCACTGTCCCCCCTCTTTTATAGTATCGGCAACGAGTGATATGGTGCTGTCGCTATGGAATTCTTTGACCTCACGCTGACTTCTGTCGCCAAAAGTAATGGCATTCCCGAAAAAGACTCCTTCTTTTAATACAATCGGACGCCATTCACTCAAAACAAGTTCTGCAGAAAGCCATTTTGCTACTTCCCAGGCATTTCCGATAGTTGCTGAAAGTGCTATTAACTGGGGTTTTTGTTTCATCAATTTCGCAAGTACTATCTCAAGCGTTGGCCCGCGGCCAGGCGAGTCAATAAGATGCACCTCATCTGCGATCACTACTGTAATCTCATTAATCCAGCGAGACCTGTTCCGAAGCAGTGAATCCACTTTTTCGGATGTGGCAACGATTATATCGAAATTTCCCAGCCATTCATCATTGGAATCAAAATCACCTGTGGCAATGCCTGCCAAAACTCCACGCCCGTCGCTTTTCTTTATGCTCTCGAAACTGAGGAAACGCTCATACTTTTCGCTTGCAAGAGCACGAAGAGGCACTATATAGAGAGCTTTTCCTTTTTTATTTTCATTCAATACAGATTGCAGCATGACAAATTCTGCAAGGAGGGTTTTACCTGAAGCTGTGGGGATGGCGGCCACAATATTCTTTCCTTCAAGAAGCCCTGCATCAATGGCTGCTGACTGCGGGGGATAGAGTGATTGGATCCCTGAATCCAGGTAAAATTGTTTTATTGGGGCTGATAGGTTGAGATCGGTTATTTTTATTCTTTTTTCGTTTTCAGCAGGTGCAGGTTTATTAATCTTATTTGCTGGTGTGAATCCGGGATTGGTTATTATTGGTTTTTTGGGTGATTTTTCTTTTATGATTTTCTCTTTTATGATTTTCTCTTTTTTTATTTTTGCGCCAGCCAATTCAAACTTTACCATTTTTTGACAATATGGGTTTGTATTAAAAATAGATTGTTATCAAGAGAGTTTTAATGTTATATTATAAACCCGCAATAATTTTCAACTTGGAACCACAATATGGACACATTAACCAGCTTGTATCTACATTTTTCTTGCAGAATTGGCAAATTTTTACAGTTTCTACTTTCTTGATCAACTGATTACCGCAAATTGAACAATTTTTCCATCCGGGCTCAATGGGATTTTTGCATTTTTCACATAATTTATAAGTAGAAACCCATTTTTGATCTCTCAGGCCCACTCCGCAGTTTGTACAAAAAAGAGATGTAATCATCGCGTTTTCACCACATGAAGTACATTTTGGCAAATCCTGCATTGTTACAGGATTGATTTTTTTCTTAAATATCTCAATGCAGACACCTGCTTCACGTTTAACCATTTCCTGAGGATCTTCTTTCGCGAGTAGTTCTATTATTTTCACCAGGTTCCTGGTGAATTCCGGTATTTCCATATCCATTTTTGAAAAATCTATTTGATTCTGGTTTATCGAAAAAGTAATGGATTTCAGGGCCATGAAACGGGTGGCAACCATTTTGCTATTCAGCTTATCAAGCAAATGCTGCCTTTCTTCTTCGGATAGAATCTTGCCCATATTATTAGGTAATCTCCTCCCGGGTTTATTTAGTTGGATCTAAAAGACTGAAAGCCTTATAGAAATGGTTCGGATTCGTTACTGTCATGAAAGTTAATATTACTCCAATAACATTATTTCTATCATCTTTAATGGGAGAACCGATAACATCTACGGGTATATTCCATCCATCCTTTCCAATCAATATAGTATTACAAGCTAAACCATAGAAAGTTCCTTCTCTGATAGCCTTTGCTTTTGGATCCTCGACTTTTTTTCCTGTATCTCCATTAATTATGTTGAATATGGTTCCAAGAGGCATATCTAACGCTTCTTCCTCCTTCCAGCCAGTGAGTGCCTGGGCAAAAGGATTAAAGAGTTTTATTATTCCTTCATTATCAGTGGCAATCACAGCATCCCCAATACTATAAAGCGCAGCATGAAGCCATTTTCTGCTATCTCTTAACTCCTTTTCCATCCGATTCTTATAGAAAGCAATTTCAATATTTATTTGGAGTTCCCTTTCTTTAAATGGTTTTAAAATGTAGCCATAGGTTTCAGTAATTCTTGCCCGTTCTAAAGTTTTCTCATCTGTATATGCAGTGAGATATATGATAGGAGTATCACTAAAAGTATGTATTTTCGACGCAGCCTCAATTCCATCCATTTTCCCATAAAGGTTTATATCCATCAGCACCAGGTCCGGATTATTCTCTTTTACCTTAGTGATGGCTTCTTCTCCAGAGGATACCACTGCTGGGACAGAATATCCCAACTTTATTAACGTATTTTGTAAATCCATGGCAATAATTACATTATCTTCAACAACCAGGATCTGTTTTTCCTCTGCCATTTTATTCACCAATAAAAATTACTTTAAAATACTGTCCATCTTTATCTTATTATATTGATCTCGCCATGAAGCACTTTTTTGAATTATTGCTCATTGCTTCTGAAATCTTCATTATAAATATGATTATACCCTTTGATTTAATGAGTTTATAAATGGATTTGTGATAAAGGTGTGAATATTATATTATATTTGGTTCAGTTGTTCAAGGTTTCTCAAAATGATTAAATATTCTGCTGTTCATTCTGATGCCATATCATGATGTCCATAAAAGAAAAAGATATCCTTATCACAAATAATGAAAAGCGTGTTTTGCTGGCACTTTCCAGGAAAGATAAATTTTCACCTGACGACCTTGCTGCTGCTTCGGAATTAAGCATTGAAGCTTCCATGCAATCCGCATTCATGCTGGCTGAAAAAAGCCTGTGCGAGATAAAAGAAACAGTCACCACAACATACAACCTTACAAAAGAAGGGGAACAGTATGCACAAATATCGCTTCCGGAGCGCCAGGTCATGAATTCTCTAAAGGAGCCGCTTTCGCTTTCAGAATTAAAAAAGAAATTCCCGCCGCAGATGGTCGGGATCGCGCTTGGCTGGCTTCGAAAGAAGAACTGGGTAAAAATTGAAGGCGACAGGATCATCCCTGTGGAAAAAGCCGAGGTGGGTGAAGATGAAAATATCCTCACAAAACTCAAGAAAGGCCCGCTTTCAGATATCGGGGAGGCCGTGAGGGATCTGATCAAACGTAATCTTGTTGAAAAAACAGAGAAAAAAAGCAGGATAATAATAATCACATCCGCAGGAAAAGCCATTGCAGCAAAGGGTTTGACCATCGAAGAGGAAATTGTACAGCTAACACCCACAATAATCACAAGTGGCTCCTGGAAAAACGCGCGTATCCGCCCTTATGATATCCATACCCCGATCAAACCGATATATGGTGCAAAAATCCATCCATACCAGCGCCTTATAAATGAAATGCGGCAGATCTTCCTTGAGATGGGGTTTACAGAAATAAAAGGCGACATTGTCCAGAGCTCATTCTGGAATTTCGATGCACTCTTCCAGCCCCAGGAGCATCCTGCGCGGGAGATGCAGGATACTTTCCATCTTGCTACCGAATGCGACCTGCCCGAAGAATACATTAAACCAGTTAAGGAGATGCATGAAAAAGGCGGCGGCATTTCCCGTGGATGGGGAGGCAAATGGAGTGAAGATGTTGCAAGAAAACAGGTGCTTCGTACTCACACAACAGCGGTCACGATAAAATATCTTGCAGATCATCCTGATACGGCTGTGAAAGCTTTCTGCATAGACAGGGCATACAGGCGCGAGGCCATTGATCCGACACATACACCTGAATTTGAACAGCTTGAGGGTGTGGTCATGGATAAAGGAGTGAGTTTCAAGAACCTCCTTGGCTGCCTGACCGAGTTCTATCACAGGATGGGCTTTGACGAAGTTCGTTTCAGGCCCGGATATTTCCCATACACAGAACCAAGCGTTGAGCCTGAAGTGTATATCGAAAGCAGGGGAAAGTGGGTCGAACTCGGAGGAGCCGGAGTATTCAGGAAAGAAGTGACGCTGCCCCTGGGTATCAAGCAGCCTGTGCTTGCATGGGGGCTGGGTGTGAGCCGCGTTGCGATGCTGCGCCTGGGATTGAAGGATCTAAGGGAGTTATACCAGAGCGATATCGACTGGTTGAGGAAGAGCACGGTTGTTTGAGGGAATACAATTTTACAAATGTTTATAAATTTTATTCCTTAAGGAAATTCCTAAATTCCCTATTTTTTGGGCATCAGATCATTTTCTTAATTGCAGCGTAGCGAAATTAGATCTGACTATAACGCCTAATTAGGCACTATTAAATTTTTCCATAGTGGGCTACGTATTACGAAAATCAGTAGTGCCCTACAAATTATGACTTGTCTGTATTAATTGAACTTGGTGCGATTTGACAGGATTTACAGGATCGACAGGATACGATTTTTATGGTTAATCCTGTAAATCCTGATGATCCTGTCTGAAAAAGACACATAAGACATCAGGTCACGAAAGTTAGTACACTACCCGAAAATTAGAACATAGTGCCTAATTTTTCGGGAATTTAGGAAATTATTTATTTTCAATTGAAATTGCAGCCAGATCACATTTCGCACATGTTTTGAAATAAATTTGGTATCTTAATAATTAAGCAGCGGCGTATAAATCATTAAATCGCATGGCATAAAAAAGGCACCTCATTTATGACAGGATTTACAGGATCGACAGGATACGATTTATATAGTTAATCCTGTAAATCCTGTCGATCCTGTCCAAATGTTTCAAATTCTTTTTACCACGATTTAAAATTATTGTGGGTCATTCTTCGTCGTGATGCTCTCAAACATCTTTCTATCGGCTTGGCTTCATATACAATAATTGACTATCAAGATGGAGAGATAGATTTTTGGAATATAATATTTTATTTACTAAGCTTATGTTCTCCAGCTTCACATTCTATAGTTAAATATATAAAGTTTTTAGGTTTATCAGTTTTGTTAAAGAAGTCCTAATCCCCATCGACTTTTTAACATCAGTGTGAATACAAATAAGTTAATGAAGCATAAAAAGAAGGAAAATAAAAATGAAAACAAAGATATGTTTTATATTTACCAATAATTACAGCAAACATAGGAGTATCAGATTTAAATAAAAAGCCTTATTATTTAACATTTAACAATAAATTAAAAACAACGAGGAATAAAATTATGAGTGCACGAAAGATTAATAGAATATGGGATAAACCATCAGACAAAGTGACGCATGACGCTCGGCAGTCGGCACGTTTTGTTCTTATTCGTATAAGCAAAGATGCTTTTGATGTTCTTAAATATCGTAATGAAGCAGAGGGTAAATTAAGAGAAATCCAAGAATCTATAGAATATATGAAAGCAAAACCATCTTCAATGAATGTTAGCATAAATTTAAATTTATTAAATTTAAATACTAATGAAAACCTCTTTAATCTTTTGAAATTATTGAAATTAAATATCTTCCCGAATAATGATACTAACTTGATAACTACTAAGCACAAGTTAGAAAAATACATAGCAGCATATAATTTTTATCTTTACATAGTAAAAAATCTGAATGAAATTTTAGAATGGTTCAATGATGATGAAAAAATAGGAATCATTGGGGCTTTGTTACAATTTCGAGATGATATAAATCCATATACTCGTTCTATAGATGGTTGCCGATTCTTCAAACATGACGTAGAGAAGTGGGGTTTCATTGGAAAAGAAGCTGATTTTTATTCTAATGATGATAGGATTAGTCGTTTTAGAGATGAAATTGGGGAGAAATTCAGATTAGTACGGATTGATGATAAACATACGTTTTATTTTGATGATTTTGATTTATTTTTAAAAATTTACATTGATGAATTTAAAAGAGCATATCAAATATTTAGTACTGAGAAGTAGCCAAAATGTTTGTATTGCACATTGGGATAATTACCAACATGAATAGAAACGGTCACTAATTAAGGATAATTATATAAATTGAATTGTTTATCTAATACAATGGAGTGATGAAAATGGAAGAAATCACATTTGTTACAGAAGACGGAGTGAAAATTTCAGGCAACTATTTCAAACCAAAAAAAGAACATGCACCGGTTTTTCTATTATTGCATATGATGCCATCTACTAAAGAAAGCTGGAACGAATTTGCAGCACATCTCCAGGAAAAAGGTTTTGCTGCCCTTGCGATCGATCTGCGTGGGCATGGAAAGAGTACAGATAAGAATGGAATGAAATTAGATTATAAGGAATTTAAAGATCATGAACACAGGGAATCCATGAAGGACATTGCTGCTGCAAAGGAATTCCTGAAAGACCAGGGTGTGGATGTATCCGGAATGGCAATTGCAGGAGCAAGCATTGGCGCGAACTTTGCTCTGTGGCAGGCATCCATAGATAAAGACGTTTTGCTCCTTATCCTGTTATCACCTGGCCTCAATTACAGGGGAATACAGGCGGCTCAACTTGCTCCTCACTATTCTGGCCCGGTCTATATCCTGGCTAGTGAAGGGGATACAAATGCTGCAAAAAGCAGCAGGGAATTATTTGAGGTTTTTCCGGGTGATAAGGAATTAGAGATCATACAGGGAAATTCACATGGCACTAACATGTTCATTCAAGAACATGGCCTGATCGATAAATTATTGGAATGGACAACAAACAAAATATATAAATATTGATTCTCCTAATATAATCTGATGGTTCAAGGAGAATAAACTATGGTTGATTGGAATGACAACACGGTTAAGCTTGCAGTATATTTAATATACGGAACAAGTTTTCTTATAATGTTTGCTGCATTGATATTGTTGAAAAAAAGGGTAAGCCATATAGAGATCATGGATGATTTTAAATACCTGGCTGCTTTCGGGCTTCTTCATGGCCTTGCCGAATATTCGGATATACCCAGATTCCTGGCATGGCAGCCCTCCTGGATTTTTGACCTTGTCAAGTTGTTACTCGTCTTGAGTTCATTTGCAGCGCTCCTTGCCTTTGGATTGAATATAATCTCAGCAGGAATTGAAGAGCACAGATGGCTTCGCGGAATACCTTACGGAGCATTTCTGATGTATATCTGGTTGTTGGTTTTTACAGGACTTGATTTTACAAACCAGGATACGGGTATTAATTATAAAGCAGCCGACCTGGCGCAGCGTTACAGTCTGGGATTAATTGGCGCAGCTGTTACGTCATACGCATTTTTTGATCTCTCAGGAAAGATGAAAGCCATTGCGGGTGAGATTGCCGGGAGAAAATTCATGTTTGCAGGCATTGGATTTGCCTTATATGCGATTTTCGCAGGCTTAATTGTAAATCCTGTATTTGGGGTACCTGCGGTTGTTTACCGTTCCGGGATAGCTGTGTTAATAACAATAGCAGTTATAGGAATATTCAGATTGTTCGAACTGACATACTCCAAACCCTGAAGGGGTAAGGGGTTCTAAGGTCTGCTGCATCCTGCAGTTGCCTCTTTAGGGATATCAGTGTTCCCTTTCAGTATATCGCTTTCTATACTGAATCGATCTATGCCTGCCGGACGCAATGCTATATTGAATGCAGCATTAACATCAGCATGATCAACGTGCCCACAATGAGGACACTTGAAATATTTATCATTTCGATAGCCTATATGACCGCATCTACTACA
>JBAQLI010000141.1:0-2384 GCA_049301735.1 Candidatus Methanoperedens sp. | reverse complement strand
CCCCCCAGCTTCATATCGGTCTGTTGCCAGACTGGATGTGGGGTTCAGTTCTGAGGCGGTGGCTAACCTTTCCTCATGCTGGATTTTCACCAGATGGCGAGTATGAGCTTTGCTCGGCACGCCCGCGTCATCCGCGCAATCTGCGTTCCATCGTATTCCATCTGCGTTTATCTGCGTTCATCCGCGGTTAATATTTCATAGGGAGATGCAGAAAAGAGGAGCGGTGGCAGGATGAACGAGAGCGCATTGCCTGAACTCCCTGGAGGCTGGGTGTGGACGAGGCTGGGGGAAGTAATAGAAAAAGTTCCTCTAACGGATCGCAAATTAAAACAAAGTGAATATCAAGAAAAAGGTAAATTACCGGTTATTGATCAAGGACAAACTTTTATCGGGGGTTACACAGACAAATATGAGTTTAAAGTTAGTGTCAAGACACCTGTAATAATTTTTGGAGATCATACTAAAATTGTTAAATATGTGGATTTTGACTTTGTAGCCGGAGCAGATGGTGTAAAAGTAATAAGACCTCAACAAGTATTTTATCCAAGGCTTTTTTATTATTTTATACAGACAATTCCATTACCAGATAAGGGCTATGCCAGACATTTTCAGTTTTTGGAGAAATCATTTATTCCCCTCCCCCCTCTCCCCGAACAGCGCCGCATCGTCACAAAGTTGGAGGAGCTGTTCACCAGACTCGACGCAGGCGTTTCAGAGCTGAAAAAAATGCAGGCACAGTTGAAGCGCTACCGCCAGTCTGTCCTCAAAGCCGCATGCGAAGGGAAGATTGTGCCGATATAGGCTGATTTGGCGAGAGCCGAAGGGCGCTCCTACGAACCAGCGGACGTTTTGCTGGCACGGATTTTGAAGGAGCGGCGAGAGAAGTCAAGCAAGGGTGCGAAGTACAAAGAGCCTTCAACACCGGATATCAGCGGACTGCCCGCTCTCCCAGAAGGGTGGAAATGGATAAATCTCGGTCAAATTACTTGGTCTGTAAGAGATGGACCTCATTATAGTCCAAAATATGTAAAGGAAGGTATCCCTTTTATTTCAGGAGGAAATGTACGACCGAATGGTGTAGATTTCGCCAATGCAAAACGAATAACTCCTGAACTTCATTCCGAACTCTCGAAACGATGCAAACCAGAAAAGGGAGATATTCTTTACACAAAGGGTGGAACAACAGGAATTGCCCGAGTTAACACTTATGATTTTGAATTTAATGTTTGGGTACATGTTGCTGTTTTAAAATTAGTGGAACCAGTTGAACCTTTCTATGTCCAACATTCTTTGAACTCACAATTTTGCTACGCACAGTCACAGCGTTTTACTCATGGTGTAGGAAATCAAGACCTTGGTTTAACACGAATGGTTAATATAATGTTAGGTTTTCCTCCCCTCGCTGAGCAGCGCCGTATCGTTGCCGAAGTTGAGCGCCGCCTCTCAATAGCGGACGGGGTTGAAAAAACAGTAGGGCAAAGCATTGCACAAGCTGAAAGGCTACGCCAGAGCATATTGAAGAAGGCGTTTGAGGGCAGGCTTGTGGCGCAGGATGCAAGTGATGAGCCTGCAGGTGTATTGCTTGAACACATAAAGCGAGAAAAGGTAAAATTTGGAAATAAGAAGATAATCACAATAGCATATAAAGAGAGGAAAAACATGGAAGAAGAGATAAAGGAGATTATTGAAGTGAAAGCTGAAGGATTATATGAGATATTAAGATTCTCAAAAAAACCAGTAACTCCTAAAGAACTATGGCACTTATCTAAACTTGATATTGATGATTTTTATGCTGAATTAAAAATGGAAGTTGAAAAGGGACGAATAATCGAACGACGTCCAAATGATATTGATGTATTTCTGGAGCTTGGAAGATGAGAATAGATAAGCTCTGGATTAAAAAATTTAAAAATCTGAAGGATTTTCAGATTGATTTTGATGAAAATCAAATGACAACAGTATTAATTGGGCGGAATGGAACTGGTAAATCCAATCTAATTGAGGCTATCGTTATCATTTTTCGTGATTTAGATTTAGGTGAACATCCAGCTTTTAGTTATGATTTGACTTACATATGCAGAGATCATAAAATCCGAATAGTAGCTAATGCTGAAAAGGTTTCGGATCATACTGAGATAAGCATAGACGATGATGACAGAATTTCTTTTTCAAAGTTTTCTAAAGATAATGAAAGAAAATATTTACCAAGGTATGTTTTCGCATATTATTCAGGGCCTGGCAACCGATTAGAGAATCATTTTAACCCACATTCCGTACCTTTACATTTAGAGTTTTCTCTAATTAATTATGCCTCGCAGCGTCTTGATTTTTAAATTTCATAAAATGTTTATAGAATTAATATATTACATTATTTAATGTGTTAT
>JBAQLI010000140.1:0-3126 GCA_049301735.1 Candidatus Methanoperedens sp. | reverse complement strand
ACTTAATATTCCTGTAATAATGTTAATGTATATTGATTTTTCGGAGAATTGATTCCAAAGTAGTATTAGAGTGTTGTTACCAGTATTGGCTGGTTTAACTGAAAAAAATGGTATCTGAATAGTCACGATTTTTTAATGGACAAATTTTTTATCTCAGTGTTGGGTGTGGTGATTGGTATGTATAATCAATTTTATCCATCTTCGATTAAAGATTATATTTGGGTGCTAACCGCAATTTTACTAATTATTGCTTGTATAAGATGGTGGATTGAATATCAACCTCTTAAATTAATAAATGAGTATAATTCTTTAATGAAGTTCTTAGGAGAATTGAGTTGTATGAATAGTAAAAGTAATCAACTTATTTCAGGAGCAAAGAATCCTAGTTTTGAATTAATGCAAAGAAATGTTGACAGAAAATATAATAGATTGAATACAAAAGTGCTTAAGTTACGTAGTATTCCGTATCGTATATTATGGTCGGATATAGCGTTAGTTAAATTAGAATTTATTGAGCTTGTTGAAGATACTAAAATATTATTTGAAGAATTTACATGGGTGGGATATAATTGTAATGTTAATTACGATACAGTTAAAAAAGAATATAATATATTTATTTATCAATTAGAACTTTCACGAAAAAAATATCCTAACGAAATCCCAGAACATCTTATAACTCCTATATCATTGGAGTATCATTATCCTGAAGGAAGTAGGTGGGGATAATGGCTCACAAAGAAATAACCACAATAGAACGAGACATAACCTGTAGAAAATGCGGTTCAACTAATGTAGTTATGTATGGCTCATATAAGACCACTCAATATTACTTTTGTAATAATTGCAATAGTAAATTTGCGGGAACTGATGCGTATCGTGATATGAAGTATCTTAGAAGTCTTGTAGCCAAAACACTGACTTACTATTACAATGGAATATCCTATCAGGGAATCAGTCGCACCCTTAATGATTTTAATCAGGTGGATTTACCAAAATCAACACTATGGAGGTGGGTAGTTAAGTTTTCAAAGATAGCAAACAACTATGTTCTAACCTTAAAACCTGAATTATCGGATGTCTGGGTAGCTGATGAAACTGTTATTGATATTTGGGGAACTCACTATTGGTTCTGGGATATTATAGACAGTGAAACGAGATTCTTAATTGCTTCGCACCTATCAAGCACAAGAACTGAATCAGACGCTACAAAGTTGTTTACTATGGCAAAACTCCGATCCAAAACAAGACCAAAGGTGATAATCACTGATAAGTTAGGTCAATATAATAAAGCATTCAATAGCGTTTTTTATTCTAATCTCAAAGAGAATAGAGTAGTTCACCTTAAATCAGAAGGCTTTGAATCAGAGATTAACACTAACCTGATTGAGAGATTTCACAGCACAGTTAAGCAGAGAACTAAAGTAATGCGAGACCTGAAAGCAAAGAATAGCGCAAGGATAGTTATGGATGGTTACATGACACATTATAATTTCTTCAAAGAACATGATTATTTAGATAATCTAACACCAGCGCAAGCGGGTGGAATTGGAGATGATATAACCAACTGGAATGATTTAATTGGTTTAGCATTGAATATGAAAAGAGATAGTCCAAAGGTGAGTTTAGGATGGGAACAAGTATTTCAAATAAAATAAAAAAATATAATTGGGTAAATACCAATTATACTCACTTAAATAGTGAATTTATAAAGGATGTTGTTGCATGCTTTACTACTTTCTTTAAAACAACCTTTTCACTATCCTTACTGCTAATCGATAGTGTGGGATTGTTTTTTTCTTTTGCTGTAACTCGTATATCATTTTTAGTTAGTGCTATGGCTACTTTATCCATAATGACACCTCTCAATTTTTTGATCATCAAGGCTATACCGAAACGATTATTACTAACTACAGCATACAAAAGAGTGCTAACTGTTCTGTATGTTATAGGTAGAATCTTTATTGATTTTACACTTATTTTTTATTTTATTAACATCTCCTGCCTCCTTAGACAATTAACAATGTTTGCAATTCTATATAACCTTAGTGGTAAGTATTATGAATAAAAAGCTATCAGGTAACATGGTGATGAGAAAATTATACATGGCAACTAAGACGAAACGTAACCCGGAAAGAGTAACAGAGAAAAACGGTAGCGGATTATGCTCTAAATTGCCCGATAGGGCTTTCTTGATCCTGATGCTTTCATGGAATGTTACTTCGCATTCCTGTCTTCTTGCCACAGCCCGAAAGTATTGTTCTCGGTATCAACGCATATCGCAAGATATCCCCAGCCCGACACTGCTGTTTTTTGCATGATGATATTCGCCCAGCTTCTTTACTTTTGCCATATAATCATCTACTGAAGGGACACCGATATAATTCGAGACCTGCTGTCCCGGCAGCCCTCTTTTTCCCATCCCGCCCCTGACTCCGGGATTTCCTTCCAGATCTGCGGTCTCTATAAGATAATAGGGAGTTGGCATCGGTACTTTTTCAAATTTCCAATCAAACAGCTTTTCGTAGAATTTTTTAGCACGTTCAGGATTATCCGCCGGCAGGTCAAAATGTACTATTGTTGGCATTACACTCACCTGGATTAATATTGGGTGATGGGGAAGGATATAGGTTTGGATTGAGGATGGTGAAAAATTCAGGATAGATATTAGCCATAAAATAAAAGGGAATATTATTTCTTATGGCACAAAAAGACCTATTTGAGATTTAATTGGCCAATCGATACTCATATGTTCTAAGAAATATCTAATTTATATGCAAACTTTATATATTACTGAAGCCTGTAGATAGATTGATGAATAATGTGATATATGCTAAAATAATGAAGCATGATGCTTATATTCCATTTGATCAATCTGTATTACCAAAGGAATTACCGTTAAAAGAAATCTTGGGTCATTTCAATTTTTTGTCACCTACAATATTACTTTTACATGGTTCTCACATCTCAAAAAAACGCTATTCACCTTCTGGAAAACCTGACTTAGGGACTACCGAAAAATAACTTATCTAAAATCAGTAATTTTTAGGTGAAATAGTATAATTCCATTTTGGATGTAAATCATGCGATTCCAAATGTAATTTTGCCATATCTTCATCTGAAAATTTT
>JBAQLI010000139.1:0-2372 GCA_049301735.1 Candidatus Methanoperedens sp. | reverse complement strand
ATTGCAGAAGCCGTAAATGCAGATGCGGATAAAATGGTAAGAGATGCCCGCATAATCAATCCGCGTATTGATGTCCTCAAGATGAGCCTCAAAACAGGCAAGGGATTCGATAAATGGATCGGATTTTTAAAGAAAAGTAAAAATCGAACGAACAAGAGAATTAATTGCCTGATCGGGTGAATATATTAATATACTATATGTATCTAAGTAATACTGATAATTGTTGATCGACTTTCATAAAGCTCCCATAAAATATACAATACATGCTTCTAATCGATTGAAAGAACGTTTCCAGATGAAAACTGATGAAGTACGACATTATCTGAAAATCGGTAAAAATATAAAAAAGATAAATAAAGATGGAGAGATCGGAATAATTCAGAGTGAGATTGGAAGTTCAAGAATTCGCTTCGTTTATACTGTAAGAAGCGGGACAATCTACATATTGACAATAGAGGAATAAAACATGACTAAATGCCCCTTATGCGAAACAGAAATGAGAAAAGAACGTAAAGAGATAGAAAAAGGCGTATGGGTTACAGTTGAGGTCTGCCCTCAGTGCAAAGACGAATGGATAGATGAAAAAGAGCATGATAAGCTTGTAGATCTATTCAAGCGCAAAACCTTCAACCTGGGTGGTAGTATCGCAGTGAGGATACCCAAGGAAATAGCTGATGCCCTTTCCATAAAAGAGGGAACTGAAGTCAACTTTTCCGTACAAGATAAAAAGATAGTAATTTCTAAGGCAACCGCATAAACTGCTCAATTCTAACTACCTGATGATATAAACGAACTCGATCCTGTCATAAACCATGCATACCACTGAAGATATATCGATCGGCTACGATGTTCTGGAAGCAAATAAAAAACTTGCGAGAAACAACCAGATCACCCTTGAAAAATTCGGGATTACAGCTTTTAATATTATGGGCGCAATAGGCTCAGGGAAAACATTACTTGTAGAAAAGACTATTGAGCGGCTGGGGGATAGTTACAGGATCGGCGCCATTGCAGGGGATGTGGTAGCACGCCTTGATGCATCCAGATTTGAAAAGCTGGGCATACCTGTAATAGGGCTGAACACAGGAAAGGAATGTCATCTGGATGCTCATCTTGTAGAACACGGACTTACGCAGCTCCCTCTTGATAAGCTGGATATATTGTTCATAGAAAATGTGGGAAACCTCATCTGTCCTGCGGATTTTGAACTTGGGGAGCACAAACGGATCGTGATCGTAAGCGTCAGTGAAGGGGATGATATAGTTGAGAAACATCCCCTGATATTTAGCACGGCTGACCTTATTATCATTAATAAGATCGATATTGCAGAAGCCGTAAATGCAGATGCGGATAAAATGGTAAGAGATGCCCGCATAATCAATCCGCGTATTGATGTCCTCAAGATGAGCCTCAAAACAGGCGAAGGATTCGATGAATGGATCGGATTTATAAAGAAATGTATCGCATAAGCTATAAATACCAACAGGTTCTACCAAATAATGAGATACGGCAATGTATCTTTAATAACTAATGAGAGTGGAGGAAAATTTATGGGAAAGTATGAAAAAAGTACGGTAAGTAGAAGAATCTGTATTTGCCTGATGGTTTTACTATTTGCCGCTGCAATGGGAGCTACAGCATTGGGAAATGTGGAATCAAATCTCACACCCAAAGAGCTACTTGGAAAACTTATATTCTTCGATTCCAATTTATCAGAACCAAAAGGTCAGGCTTGTGAAGCTTGTCATGGTGAAGATGTAGGTTGGACAGGTCCAAATGAAGCATCAAATGTACTTAGAGGAGGAGTCTATCACGGAGCAAATACATCAAGATTTGGAAATCGCAAGCCTCCTACAATTGCATACTCAACATTTGCACCAAATTTCCGTTTAGATAATGCAACTACCGGAGCATTCGTAGGAGGAGAATTCTGGGATGGCAGTGCAACGGGAGAAATAAGAGGAACCGCAGCCGCGGATCAAGCTACTGGACGTCCGGTTATGTAGATCTATTTAAGCAAGTATGGGGAAGCAATGCCTGCGATGATAAGAAAAAAGCATTTGATGATATAGCATTCTCAATCGTTGCTTTCGAGGCATCTAAAGAGGTAACTCCATTTACTTCAAAATATGATGCATATCTGGATGGAAAAGTTAAATTGACCGACAAAGAAATGAAAGGGCTGGAGTTATTTAAAGGAAAAGCCATCTGCAATAATTGTCATATAGCAGATCTTGGTCCTGATGCCCAAGTTTCCCACCCAAAAATTGAAAGCAATAGCAGGCACCCCGGTGCCTTCCAGAATTTAGCTGATTTTTGGTCGTAACAACTTTACTTTAATAACTTATTCCAATTGACTTCAGATAATTTCT
>JBAQLI010000138.1:0-10553 GCA_049301735.1 Candidatus Methanoperedens sp. | reverse complement strand
ACTTAATATTCCTGTAATAATGTTAATGTATATTGATTTTTCGGAGAATTGATTCCAAAGTAGTATTAGAGTGTTGTTACCAGTATTGGCTGGTTTAACTGAAAAAAATGGTATCTGAATAGTCACGGTTTGTTAAGATATCTTTTCTATCGTAATCTTTACCATCAAACTCGATCTTTTCATACTCTTTCCCGATGGAATAACCGATAGCAAGAGGAATTGACTTTAAAAAAAGAGCAAGACGGAAGATTTTGATTCCACCCGCTGTGGAGAAGCTCATTCCGCCCAGGAACATCAAAACAATAAACAAAAACTTCGCTTTCTCGGGAATTACGCTGAAATTTATTGTTGAGAAACCTGTACCAGTGGATGCGCTAAGAACATGGAATATTATAGTGAATATATCAAGCGGATAAACCGCCTGTACAGCCATCACGCCAATAGCAGAGATGAAAATAAACATCCAGAATTCCTTTGAGAATGCTGTCCTGAATTTTCTGTGTACGATCCTGTAATGTATGAAAAAGCTTGTCGCCCCAAAAACCATCATGACAATAACGATCAATGCTACGGGAAATGCGGTATATGGTGAAAAATCAGCTATTGGAGAAAAGCCTCCGGTCATGAGAGAACTCAGCACAACTGAGATTGTATTTGCTATATCTGTTAAGCCCAGGATGTATATCATTGCAGAGAAAAGAAGGATGTACACCGTATATACTACAAGAATCGACGCTAAGGATTGTTTGATGCTGTCAGTCACACGCATAAAGTTCATAACTCTTGACATATTGTCCAGCGTCTTACCACTGTAGAAGAATGCAAGGAGTATGAACACAATGCCTAATCCACCGATGAGGTGCGTGAAACTGCGATAGAACATGAGCGAGCGCGGAAGAGCATCCGGGTCTGTTATAAGCGAAAAGCCAGTGGTAGTATACCCTGAGATGCTCTCAAAAAAACTGTTCACGAACCGTACAGTGAGGCTTGAATCATTGAATACATTGAGCCAGAAGTACGGAACCGCACCAATAATTCCCAGTATAAAAAAAACACCTGTAAGAAGAATGCAGGATTGACGGAAGTCAAGCTCCTCGCGCACCGAGAGGGCGTTTAGAGAAAAACCAAAGAAAAAGAATGCAAAACTGGTTACGAATAATGAGATTATTGCCTGCGTTTCATTATAAACGAACCCCATGACGATAGGGAAAGCGACTAGAATCCCTGCAACCTGCAGGACAAGCCCCATGTTCGCAAGGATTGGAAGCATATCCTATAAATTTACATGAATACATATATAGTTTAGCTATAATTATAATTATAATTATGAGAATTTGTTTTCATTAATGAGCAAAACAAGACAAAGGATAGTAGCGATAATCAGCTAAATGAGTTATAGATTCAATACCTATAACAATGGTGCCTGACCGGAATTTAAATAAAAATTTGCTGACATTAAAAGTAATGCAGGCTTTAAACAATAGATTGAAATACAAGAAGTTAGAAATAATAACATAAGGGAGGATAAAATGTTCGAAAAGGTTCTATTTCCGACAGATTTTTCAGAGTATGCGCAAAAAACACTTGAATGCATTGGTGAAATTCCGGGGATAAAGGATTTGATGCTGTTGCATGTAGTAGATGCCACACATCCTTCAAAAAGGGGATGGACTCATGGGCCGCATATCGAGAATGCCAAGATTCTCATGGAGGAGAAGAAAAATTACATCGAGAGTATGGGGTTGAGAGTGCAGACAAAAGTGGATGTGATAACAGAAGGCGATGTCTCCAGAGCGATTCTGGAAGCTGCGGAAAAAGAAAAAGTTTCATTGATTGTAATGGGTGCGCGTGGAAAAAGCCCAATAAAGGATCTATTTCTTGGAAGCACTTCTGCAAATGTAGTGCGTCATGCAAAGACCAACCTTCTGATCATGCGCTATAAATTGGTGAAAGACCTGGAAGGAGTAAAACATGAAAAATTCTGCCCGATGATTTTTTCAAAAGTGCTTTTGCCAACTGATTTTTCTGAGCCTGCAAATAAGACGATATCATTTATCAAAGAAATAAAGGATATTAAAGAAGTGGTTCTTCTGAGTGTTGTCAGTAAAGGAGAGACAGAGGAAGAAATAGAAGAAAATGTCAATGAGACTAAAAGTAAGCTTGGCGACATCAGAGATGAGCTTGGACGAGCAGGTTTCAATGTGAAAAATCATGTTCGTGTAGGAAACCTGCCCGAAGAAATAATCTCAACGGCCGAGGATGATGATGTATCACTCATAGCAATGAGCCCGCACGGAAAAGGTTGGTTCAAGGAATTACTGGTAGGGAGCACTACCTGTGCAGTTGTGAGGAGAGCAAAAAGGCCTGTTCTGGTAGTGAGAGCGAAGTAAAAGAAAAGAAAAAGGCTTCATCCTTGCGAGCATTGGCTCAGCAGTTGGTGGTAATATCTGGCGGTTCACATAACTGGCCTTGTGGGTGAGAACGGGCAAAGCTTTCCTGACCCCGTACCTTATTGCCGTGTTCCTTTTCGTCAATCTTCTGAGGCTGGTTAAACATGGTTAATACACATAGAAGTGGAGTAAAACCAATCAAGCTCAAGCCCACAAAATCCCAGTTGGATGCCCTGGAAAAGCTGAAAAGGCTGGACAGGAGCCTCCATGTTATATGGAGTAAAAGAGGAATTCCTTCTCATTTATGCGGAATTTTATCAGTTGAGATCGGAAAAGACCCGGAAAGAATAGCACGAAAATTTCTTCTGGATAATTTCAAATTATTTAAAATTAAGGAAAATTTAAAGGATTTAACATTAATCAAAAAGGTGGACAGTCTTGGGGGATGTCACGTTTTATTCCAGCAATTTGTCGATGAACTGCCTGTTTACAATGCTTTTACTTCGGTTCATATGGATAAAAATAATATTCTCAAAAAAGTGGATGTCTGTTATTATCCTGACCTTAATATAGAACCATGGGAAAAAAGTATCTTGCAGGAAGAAGCAATTCGCATAGCCATTGATTTTCTTAACGCGGAAAAAAGGCTTTCAGGGAAAGTTTCCGGGGAACTGGTCATTTATCCAAAAAAGGAAAAGTACTATGCAGCATGGAAAATCACAGTTCCTTTTATCAACCCGATTGAGGAATGGTATGTATTTCTCGATTGTAAAAATGGCAAGATATTGGATATTCTGGATGTGCTGCTTAAGGCAACAGGTCGCGGAAGGGTCTTTATACCAAATCCCGTAGTGGCTCTGGGTGACAGTAATCTAAATGCGGAATCCGAGATTCCTGACAGGGCTTACTCCACTGTTGTTCTAAAGGAACTCGATGGCTCAGGTTATCTGAGGGGCACTTATGTGGATACATCCAGCACGCCCAACAGGGCAAAAGAGCAGGATTTGACTTTTAATTATAACAGGAACGACCCGAGGTTCAAGGAAGTGATGGCGTATTATCATATCGATGAGGCACACAGGTATATTCAGAGCCTTGGATTCACTAACATTTGCAATAGACAGATAAAGGTAAACGTTCACGGGGACTTCGTGGATAATTCTTATTATAATTCTGATACCAAAGAATTAACCTTTGGCAGATGGTATATAGACGATGCGGAGGATGCCGATATAATCCTGCATGAATACTGCCATGCCATTCTGGATGAACAGGTGCCGGGTTTTGGACTTAACTGGAATACCTGTCCGATCGCAGAAGGATTTGGTGATTTCTTTGCTGCGTGTTTTTTTGCTGAAATAAATGATGGTTTTAACCGTGAATGTATCGGGGACTGGAATGGTATTGGAAAAATTGGAAATTGTGTGAGCAGGGTGGATAGTAAAAAGCATTATCCGGATGATTATCTGGGAATAGATAGCTGCGATCGGGATGGAGAAATATGGTCTGCTGCTCTCTGGGACATATACCTGCGAATGGGCGGAGCTTCCAGGATCAAAGAAAAGAGACTTGCTGCGAGGGATAATGCTATCCGGTTGATAATTGAAAGTAATTTTAATTTAAGTATTAACCCTACTTTGACAGATAAATAATAATATCGTCCTCAGCATGTTTGTTATTAATGAGATACCAAACAAAACTAAGGACAGATGAAATAATCCCAAATGAGAATATATGCTTTCCCATTGGAACAATTATTGCTGTAAAAAACAAATATGAAAAATTAGACTTTTCAGGAGTTTTTGATAAACACAAAAAGAAAGGTATAGACATAAACTCTCTCATCCAAGCTCTTTTAAGTTACAAGCTGACAGAAAATCTCAGCATAAGTAAAGCCAGTGGATGGATAAATCGAGGTGAGGTTCTTGAAACCTTTAATCTTGAGAGCTTCGAAGAACGGACACTCTTCAGAACACTTGAAACCATTGGCAAAAACAGGGAAGAAATAATTTCAGATATCCAGGACAGATTATTCCAGACTTATAATTTCGAGCATACTGATGTCAATCTCGATTGGACAAGTCTTGTTCTTTATGGCGATAAAAGTAAACTGGGAAAATATGGGTATAGTCGAGCTCATAGACCTGACAAGAAACAAATAACCGTCGGGATAAGTGAACTTGCAGATCCGATCAATATTCCTATTGGAATTACAATAAACAAAGGTAATCTCAATGATATGAAGCATTTTCCTGACACTTATAATCAAATAAGGGATAGGCTTAAACCTGGTTCCCTTATCACTTTTGATAAAGGAGCAAATAGTAAAACAAATATTGACCTCATCCTTACAGACAAGATGAAATATCTGACATCCAAAAAGCTGAATAAAAGTGATGATAAAAGGATCAAGAAATTCGATAAATCCAAAGCTGAGCTTGTTGATGCTGAAAAAGGAGTTTACGGGATAAAATATATCAAACCTAACAACACGGATTATTTTTATTTTTCTGAGAACTTGCAGAAGGATCAGCTAAAATCCAGGGCAAGAAAAGCATTGCGGAAATTAAAAGAAGCCAAAGAGATACAAAAATCGATTGATAACAATAAAAAACTACCAATGAAGTTTCGGATCAATAATGTGCTCATTGATGTTTCTTATTCTTATCAAACAAAACTCATGGAACTTAGTGAAGAGGAAGCCCTCAAACTTGTTGAGACGGTAATTATTAACGGTCGAGAAGGATTTTTCTGCATAAAATCAAGTCAGAATTTGACACTTCAAGAGGCTTTACAAACCTATAGAAAAAAGGATTCAATCGAGAAGATTTTTAATTCGATGAAAAATGAGATTGAAATTAAACCAGTACGCGTATGGTCTGAGGATAGCATTTATGGAGCGTTGATCATTGGGTTTTTAGCTCAATTGTTCATTTCTTTGATACGATATGAGATCAAGGAATTGAAAACAACTTCGACAAAATTCATAATAAATAGCCTGATGAATTTGACAGTTACAGTGAATTTCAGAATTAACAAGCCAAAAAAGTATATTTATGCTAATTTTGACCCAATAAATAAGCTGATTTTGATGCAAAATCAAGGAATAATATAGCAAAAAGTTAAGAAATAAGGTCAATTTTTTATAACTGTCAGATTGGTTTTCCTGCCAAAATAGTAGACATTCACAATGAATGGGATCTTTTAACTGTCAAATTAGGGTATTAATTCAAAGTTTGAAGATGCTGCCGACGCGATCATTATTGCAGATAAAAATATTTACGATGGTGCCAATGAACATTTGATAAGGGAAGTTTTAGTGAAAAAGGGGATTCTATTTCCACTGGTGAAAGTGGAGATGCAGGCAAAGGTAGAGCCACATGCAGTACAGCCGGGAAGAATATTGACGTTTTCAATCAATGTGATGAATGCAGGTGAAGTTGACTGGAAAAGAGCAAAAGTTGTTATAAGTATTCATGATGAAAAACATATAATGATAAAAAAGCTGATTAAAAGAATTAATAATATGAAGATCGGGGAGAGGAAATCAGTAGAGAGCCCATGGAGGATTCCGAAAAGAATGAAAAACGGTGAGTATGGCTATATTGTGAGCGCATATTACAGCCGAAAGAAAATTGGTTCGGAAACAGGGGAATTCAGGGTAGTTGCCTGAAATAATTTGCTCATACTAAATTTAAATTCTTCTCGTACGTAAGGTAAGAAATATGGATTTCGAATGTTCGGATAAAGACCTTGATGGTTATCTTGAGGCCCGGCGCTTTGCTAAAGTGTTATCCAGAGAGATCGTAAGCAAGATTGAAGTTGGTATGAGTGAAGAGGATATAGAGGATATTGCTTCTGAAGTTTTCCGTGATTATAACGTGAGGCAGCACTGGCACATGCCTATCATCGGCGTTGGTGAAGGAAGCACCAAACTGAGCAGCATATATGCTCTTACGTCCAGCTTTCTGACCAAACATAAGCGCATTCTGCAAGAAGATGATCTCGTCTTGATAGACATAGCTCCTGTGTACATGACCTATCCTGGAGACTATACCACCACCCACGTTTTTGGGAATAATTCCGAGCTTGAGGCACTTGTTGCATATGCGCATGATGTTTCACGTAAGATTGCCGAGTATGCGAGCAATGAGATGACAGTTGCTGATGTAGTCCGCTATGCGCAAGAGCTTATTCGTACAACTTCTAACTATACGCTTCTCTATCCGCCGCTGATATCCCTCGGACACCGCCTTTCCAGGGTACACCCCTTTGAAAAGCTGCCGGAACCAGGGTTATCATACTTGATTTTAAAAGAATTTCCTTTCATTAACTCAAGCAATCTCACTCCGATGGATAGATTGTGGGTCGTTGAGCCATACCTGATGCACAATAAAAGAGCTGCTAAATTCGAGGAGCTTGTATGTGTGGGAAGAGAATCTGTGATTCCAGACAGGGATTAAAGATCACTTCCCCATAAGCGCCTCAAATCCTGTCATAATATCCAGCAATTCCGATGTTATCGAAGTCTGGCGCTGGAGGTTGAATCCGGTGTTCATATCCCTCAAACGCTCTTCTATATTTTTTTCTGCTACTTGCATTGATGCAAGCCTGCTTGCATTCTCGCTTGCAATTGATTCTACAAAAGCGCGGTACAACGAAAAAAACAGATACTGGCGGGTCAATGAAGAAAAAAGGCTGCTCCAGGCCATGGAAAACGCTGGCAGACTCCGCGATGGCCACTTTTTCCCTGATAAGTTACTGATCCATTCAGGATCAAAAGGTAGAAGATATACCATAAACGGGTGGAAAGATGTTCCTGTTGCAGGTTTATTATAAAATAGCACGATCCGGTCTATATTTTTTTTCAATCGAAATTCCTCGATATTGATCAAAACTTCCTGCAGGGTGAATCCGATATTTGACCCTGATATTGAAAAACTCTTATCTATGGTTTGTCCTGCTTCCTCAAGTCGCGTAATCACACGGTCGCCCAGGGCAAATACTGTCCTGTCCTGAGGTTTTATCTCAAGTTTATTCATCCTGTCTATAGCAAAACTTGAAATTTTCTCGTTGAACTGGCCGCACATACCTCTTTCAGAGCCGAAAATAATCGCACAAAGGCGGTTTTTCTCAACATATCCGGCTTCACCCACTTCCTCATCCGGTCGATTCTGCAGAAGAATATGAAATCCCATTTCAATGGTTTTGTGATATTCTTTTAATGATTCTACAGCATGTTCATGCTCCCTTATACTCACTGCTGCAAGCGCTTTCATGGTCTTTACCAGGGACTGCAATTCTTCTGCGCTATTGATCTTTCTTTTTAGCGTTTCAAGGAGTTCCATTTATTTGTTTCCTTTTCTTTTATTTATTTTTCTCCTTTTTTTGAATTCACAGCATCTCTGGCTACATCCAGAAGAGTTTCACGTTCTTCTTTCTTTAATTTTTCTCCTGAAAGAATGCGAAGACACAGCCCAGGCAGTTTTTCAACTACTGCTTTCTGGACCTTTACTTTAGCATCAGTGATGTCTTGAATTGGAAGTTCATCAAAGACACCACCGGTCACAGCCAGAAGAACAGCTATCTGTTCCGGGACAGGCATTGGTTCGTATTGGGCCTGTTTTAACACTTCACGGACGCGGCGCCCGCGCTCCAGTGTCTTCCTTGTCCCCTCGTCAAGATGTGTGCCAAAACGCGCAAATATCTCAAGTTCCTCGAACTGTGAATAAGAAAGACGCAGATCCCCTGCAACCTCGCGATACGCAGGCAACTGTGTCTTCCCGCCCACACGGGAAACGGATTTCCCCACATCCACAGAGGGTAAGATCCCCTCCTGGAAAAGGCGCGGGGAGAGGTAGATCTGGCCATCGGTAATAGAGATAAGGTTTGTGGGGATGTATGCTGCGATATTCTGTGCCTCAGTTTCAACAACAGGCAAAGCTGTAAGTGAGCCACCTTCCCGAAGGTGTGTGGACCGCTCAAGTAACCGGGAATGGATATAGAAAATATCCCCCGGATAAGCTTCCCTGGCAGGCGGGCGCCGGAGCAAGAGGGATAATTCCCTGTAAGAACGGGCATGACGGGTAAGATCATCGTACACGATCAGTACATTTCGCCCCTTTTCCATGAAATACTCTGCCATTGTGGTGGCAGCATAAGGAGCAATAAAGTTCAATCCTGGTGTGTCATCACCTGAAACTACAACTACAATACAATTCTTCATTGCCCCATGATTTCGCAAATCAGCGATCACCCTTGCCACAGCTGAACTTTGCTGCCCGATAGCGCAGTAGATGCATATGACATCTTTATCTTTCTGGTTGATGATAGTATCAAGGACAATAGCGGTCTTACCTGTCTGGCGGTCGCCAAGTATCAATTCACGCTGGCCCCGGCCAATTGGAATAAGTGCATCCACAACCTGAATACCTGTTTGCAATGGGACATTCACAGGAGCACGTTCCATAATTCCTGGCGCCTCACGCTCAATAGATCGATTTTCCTGCAAGTGGATCGGACCCTGTTCATCAAGCGGCCTTCCCATTGGATTGACAACTCGACCAAGGAGTGCCTCTCCTACAGGAACTTCCATTACCCGGCCCGTACGATATACTTCCAGGCCGGCTTTTATGTCTTTACTATCATCGAGCATTACTACTGCAACCTCATCAGGATCCAGGTTGAACGCAATTCCTAATTTATTGCCCGGAAATCTAATGAGTTCCTCGAATTTTACATTGGCTAATCCTGTGATCCGGGCAATACCTTTCCCTATGAACGTAATTTTTCCGACCTCCCTGGAATGGATCAATGTCCTATCCTTTTCCATCAGTTGATCAAGGATTTCAAAAGTCTCATCAAGAACTGTAAGCAATCCGGTATCTTTCATTTTTCTTCCATCCCTCTCTGGTCGAAAGATCTTGAAATATCCTCTTCCAGGGTATCCAGATAACTGCCAAGACTCCATGAAATTTGTTTATCGCGGGTATGCAGTTCAATTCCACATAACAGGCCAGGTTCAATTTCGAATTGAAACTTCGCTTCATTACCAATTTGATCCCGGACAGCTTCCTTTATCCTTTCGGGAAAAGTTCCCGGGATCGCAAATGAGCTTTTTACACTGATTTTTTCCTGAGGATTCCGGATAAATTCTTTGATGGCTTCCTTTTCTTTTTCTCCCAGGGTCTCAAGACGCTTGATGAATGTATTAATTATATGGATCTCCAGTTCATCGTTTGCAAGGTCCTGTAAAACCCGGCGGGTGATAGAATATATCTTTTCACCTGAGCGCCTTCGAAGATCTGTAAGAAATATTTTTTTCTGGCGCTCGACCTCTTCAAACCATTTATCTTTGCTTTCGTTGACCTCAGACCGGGCTTTTTTTATCAGTTCTTCACTGACCGTTTGCGCCTCTTTCCTGGCCTCTATTAACATCGATTCTCGTTTTCCGGACAATTCCCGGATATTTTTTTGGTATGTTCCAATTTCATTTTCTGCTTCGTTTTTTAAGTCTTTTGCTTCCTGTATTCTCAGGATAATTCTTTTTTCCCTTTCATCCATTGCTTTGATGATTTGCCCGTACAGAAAGAATTTCAATAACAGGATAAGCACCAGGAAATTAACTATCTGGGCAAAAAAAGTGAAATAGTCGATCTGTACCACTTTTCCTATCCTCCCGCCACTGCATAATTCCAGAACGGGTTAGCAAAGATCAGTATGATCGATATGACAAAGCAATAAATTGCTGTCGATTCTACCATTGCAAGACCCACGAACAAAGTGCGGGTGATAGTATTTGCCTCATCCGGCTGTTGAGCAATAGCGCCCAATGCACGCGCCAGGGCCCAGGCTTCTCCGATGGCCGGACCTATTGAACCTATAGCTATGGTCATTCCTGCTGTAAAGATCGAAACTGCTGCAATTATCTCCATACTACTATCCATTTCATTTCCCTCCTTTTTCTCCTAATATTACGTAATATTATACTAATTTAACATATATTATACTTTTTCAAATTCAGATCATACGCAATTTTCTTAAAAAATATATTCGTCAAACGTTGCGACGGCACACCCAACAGTAGCAGAACTGCCATAGCGTCATGATTCGCTTGGATTATATAAATAACAATAAATAAATTTATATCGCACTCGCTTATAG
>JBAQLI010000137.1:0-25806 GCA_049301735.1 Candidatus Methanoperedens sp. | reverse complement strand
CTTATACGCTGGCAGTGAATGTTGCGATATTATCGGGATTTTTTATAGATAAGATCACATTTAATATAAGTAATATTTATAAGTCTAAGGATTTGAATCTGAAATCGGGTCATATCGCTGTGTTTATTCTCATGGTTCTTTGTATTCCAAATTTAGTATTGGCGTATAACATGGCACAGTCCCCGCCCAAGCCATCGGATGACTGGTATGATTCATTGATCTGGTTAAGAGAAAACACTCCTGATCCGGGAAAACCTCCTCAATATGGAATTATGACATGGTGGGATTACGGGAACTGGATCTTGTATATCTCAAAGCGCCCTGTTGTTGCCAATAATTTCCAGATAGGAGGGGATGAAGCTGCCAGGTTTTTTATTGAACCTGATGTAGCTCTTGCAAATAAGATAATGGATATGCGAAAAGCAAGATATGTCGTCGTTGACCGCAGGATGGGTCTGAATAAGTTCATGCAGAACGGACAGCCCGTATTAAAAGGAACGTTCATGACGATCTTGAGTTTTGCAGATAAAAATTTTGAAACATATTTAGATAAGTATAACCTTCCTAATGATAATTATTTTCAAACCATGTATGCCAGAATGCACGTATTTGACGGGAATGGACTTAATAATTACAGGATGATATACGAATCAAAAGAGACATATTATAACTTATTCGACAGACCCACAGGGAATATCAAAATATTTGAATATGTAAAAGGAGCGAAAATTATAGGAAAAGCATCATCAAACGGAACTGCTTTTATTTCGGGAAAAATAATTACAAACCAGGAACGAATATTCGATTATTCACAGGAAGCAAAAGCTGATGAAAAGGGATATTTTGAGTTCACTGTCCCATATTCCACAGATAGCTCTTATGAAACACGATTATTAAAGAATTATTACCTGATATACGACAATTCAAGTATTTCTATCAACATA
This sequence comes from Candidatus Methanoperedens sp., assembly GCA_049301735.1. Taxonomy (GTDB): domain Archaea; phylum Halobacteriota; class Methanosarcinia; order Methanosarcinales; family Methanoperedenaceae; genus Methanoperedens. The sequence goes on along the minus strand of JBAQLI010000137.1, from coordinate 24,862 downwards.
TCAGAGAATGATGTCCTGAATGGAAATATAATTAAGGTGAATGTATGAAACCCATATGCAAAATAATTATAATATTAATTATACTTTATTCAGCTATTTATCCGGTATTTGCTGAGGAGCCGGAATGGGTGGACCCTCAGGAAAAAACAATGAGAATGACAGAATCTTTTACCAGAGAAGGTTATGTGATAGAGGCAACCGATTTCTATGATTCTTCAGCATTGATAACCGTCTTTGATGCAAAAGGAAATCTTGTGACAAGAAATCTTACAAGAATCAATGATTATTTTGTGGTTGATGACAGGATGAATATTACAATTATTGACCTTCAAGAAGTCAGGGGGAACATAGGCGCAAATCTCGGATTTAATGTATCTGTGGATCAATGGGTAAAGATAGAGACGAGAGTAAAGAGAAGTCCCTCAATTAAATTGTCAATTATTCCAAAAGGGATAGAAATCAAAAATAGAACAATTGTCAGGCGTACTTATATTCCGGGTTCGGAAATCCCAATAAATTTTTCTATCAGGAACGAAGGTAAGGCCAAGCTAAAAGATATGATCTTGAAAATCAATACCTCGCTGCCTGTGCTTTATAATGAAAAATTAAATTATGAAATACTCGAATTGGGGGCAGGAAACGAATCAGATGTGATCACTGTCAGGTTCCAGGCACCGTACACAGAAGAAAGAAAGTTAATATCGATTTCCGTGGAGGCTATAGGTTATGATATATTTGGAAAGTCATATCGTGCAGCTGATTCAGCATCTATCGAGGTAATACCTCAATTTGATAATAAAATTGAGCTTATAAAATATGTTTCAGAAAAGGTATATATGGGTGACATTGCCGTAGTTTCTCTATCTATCAAGAACAATGGAAGTTATAAAATTGACAATGTAAATTTAACTGAAAGTCTCCCACAAGGGATTGAACCAATAGATACGAATCTTTCATGGAATTTTAATATGGAACCATTTGAACAAAAAACAATATCATATATGGTAAAACCCCAAAAACCCGGAACGTACTTTTTCTTACCTGGAAGTTCCATTATTGAATATCAGGGAACATTGGATTACAATAAGAAACCCGTCAAATTAATGGTCGGCGGTCCTTATGTGATATTATTGAAATCTGCAAGTAGTTACGATTCTGTAAAAGGTGAAAAAATCAATATAACAATAGAGGCTAAAAACCTGGGAGATGCCACCGCAATTGTAAAACTTATTGATACTATCCCGGTTAATTATTCCCTGGCTTCAGAGGACCAAACATACGATAATATTTCAGATACTATGGTACTTCATCCTGGAATATCGGGATCATTTTCTTATTTGATCTTTGCATCTGGCACAGGAAGTTTTATTCTCCCGCCAGCAAGAGCAACAATCCTTGACAAGATCATGTATAAGGATGAACGATATACACAAAGTGCCACCTCGGCTGAACTGATAATAAAAGTTAGAGAGCCATTGAAAATAGAATCTTCCTCTGTTAAAATAACTTCCGTCCCCCAAAAATCCGCCAGTCCTGAAATTATTGAGACAAATGTTCCATCCGAAACACCTAAATCTTCACCCGGATTTGAAGTATATATGTTTATTATTTTCTTCCTGATTATAAGAAAATTGAATTTCAGAAAATGAATTATTAATGGGTTTCCTACATGTTGAAAGAATTCGTTACAAAAAAAAACAGGGAATGTCAGCTAATAAAGAGAACCTTGATATTATCTGTCTTAATAATTTTATTTTCGTCTCTGGCAATATCAGTAAATGCATACGAAAGACCGGAATATAGGGACGGATTAACTGATAAGTGGCATCCTGGCGCCTATTGTATACCCTGTCATTATACCCTGTTGAGTAATGATAAAGCCCAATCGATATCTTCTGGCTGTAAATGTCATGATTACAGGCCGAAAAATGTAGAAGATAAATTTAATGTTGATATGAAACAGATTTTCGATATCCATAAGGATATTGTATGTATCAGATGCCATGTTGGTGTGAAGGAAGGAACAAATGTCACCGCGGCTGATTTCCACAGGATAATGAGTAAGCAGGCATGTATGACCTGCCATACTTATGAGAATGGTACAATCCAAAAGCCACTAAAAACGAACTGCTCAGACTGTCATTCAGGCGATCCGCATGTAGTTCACGGCAAAAGGCTGGAAAAAATGTGTGAGACATGTCATGGGGAATTTGCGAAAAACTATGTTGGGAATAAAACAATAAGTCCCATATCAGTATCAACCGGGCGTGAAGTAGCAGTTAAGGAATACCCGACAATCGGACAGATTATAAGTAATTTGGTTGAGTCTGTAATGCAAATATTCAGGTGAATATGAAATCGAAATCAATTTTGATGTTGTTTTTCCTTTCAGGAATGATAATTTCAGGCTGCATAGGAAATTCTACAAAACAAGTGCCTGTAGTGCATGTTAATATGACACTAGTTGAAAAAGATGGATATGTTGAAGTGGAAAATTACAAATTAACCCAGGAGCTGGTCAATTATCTTAGCAGGCCAAGAACCACCCAGGCAGAATCTTTCCCTGCCATAACTGCAAGAACGATGATAGTGAAGGGTAAAAATAGTTCTATAGGGCCATGGGAAACACTGCCCTATAAAGGAGATGGAACATATTCGTTTAATATTGGATTTAAAGAAGATAAGTATCCTGTATTGAATGATACAGTGCATATTTCAATTATGATTGTTGATAAAAAAGGAGGACAAATAGGTTATTTTATGCAGAATATGATATGGGAATGAAACTGATATAATAAATATATGTGCGAATATATAATTATTATGTGGCATACTAAATCATAAAGTATTTATGGGAATAAAAGAAATAATTAAACATGAGAGGTATGGATATTTGCTCTAATAAAAGGTGGAATGTTTTATGACTAACAAAATGATATTAATTGGGATTGCCATAGCGGCAATAGGATTGGTCGCACTACCGCAAACATTAGCATTATTTGCGGGACAGCATAACTTCTATGATAATATAGGCGCTGGTGCTGCGGCTATACCATGCGAGAAATGTCATGCGGATGTATTTTCAGAACTGAGCCAGCCTGGGTCAGTAAATGCCGTTCACATGGCACAAGGGTGTGCAGGATGCCATGTAACGACAGCACCAACAAAGGAAGGTCTCAAACAGGGAGGAACTCTGGGCAGTGATTTCCATGCAGCTGCATTGCCTTTATGTCTGGATTGCCACAGCGGCACAGGACCAGGGGTTGATGCCAGATCGATTCTTAATGGTTCGGCAGAAGCTCATACATCATTTGCAAATCAGGCTAATGAGTCTTTGCTCCTCAGGGGTTCCAATGAAGCCTGTATTTCATGTCATACACACGTTGCGGTGGACATCAACTGGACAAAGGCATATAAGATCAGCTTCAATGCTAAGGAAAATGCAACAACCGGTCTTCACGAATGGACTGTTAATAACTTCGCTACAGAAGGAACTGTCCAGATACAGACATACGGTAATAGGTCCGGTGAGATCAATAGTGCAACAGAACCAAATGTATCTATTTCACCCGCACCATTAGGATTTGATCCCGCCAATCCATGAATAAGTAGGAAAAATTAAAATTTTTCCTATTTTTATCTTTTTTTTTATGTATATATCATTAAATGATATACTGTTTCTTTTAATACTTTTGGTATTTTTAATAATGGTATATAGAAGAATTATTTATAACATTAGTTCTTTTGAGCCAATTATCCAGACTTTTAAAACATTTGACAGGAAGCATAGGATCAATGCTTATATTAAACAAATAAATCAAAGACCAGCAGAATCCCAGAAAGTCATATTCAAAGAGCTATTTATTTTTACCATTGCACTAATTATAATGTTCCTTTTTGCATCAAAAGCAATTTTTTTCACTGCTGTGGTATCAGGCAGCATGGATCCTACTTTCAATAAGGATGATCTTGTCCTGATGCAGAATATCGATCGTACATACAAACCTGAAGATATAATAATGTTCGAGCGGCCTGATACCTCCTATCCTATTGTTCATAGGATCAAGCTGATAACAGACCAGGGCATAAATACGGCAGGGGATGCTACGGGTCAGATGGACTGGTGGGAACTCGAAAAAGAAAAAATCCTCGGAAAAGCTATTATGATACAGAAAAAACCAGTAGTTATAAAAGGATATGGTAAATTCTTCATAATTGATGAACGAAGTCAAAACTTTGGTCCTCTGGGGCAGGACTACGGAAGATACTTTTTGTTTTTCCAGGTTATAAAAATTTATGGATATGTTATTGCAGTGTTTTCTTTATTCCTTTATATTATTATGACATTAAAGCAAAAGCCATGGCAAAGTAGATAATATTCAGAAATGATAGGTACATAAATGGAAAAGAGGCATATCTTGCTTATCGTGGCGTTACTTTCTGCCATAGTATTCGTAATACCAAACATTTATTCTTTATTTGCTGGCCAGCACTGGTTTTATGATACTGGAGTATCCTATTGTCTAAAATGCCATTCTAATATCAAACAGGAGCTTGATTCTCAATTTCATCACACTTTTACATGTGAAAATTGCCATACTATCAATACGACTTCAAATGCAACGCATGGAAATGTGGTTTTACCAAGATGCCTTGATTGCCATTCTAATCCCAGGCGCCTTGTGACGGATTCAAATGGAAATACATTCCTCACTCCTCTTGCAAATGTATTTGGTGAAAATGTAACAAATGCGGAATCCCATAACCCTTTTATAGCAGGGGCAAATTCATCGCCCCTGATGAAAGGTGAAAATGAAGCATGTGTTTCCTGCCACACCAGGAAATCTATAAGCATCAATATACGTTATGCAGATACATACACGTTGAATTCCCGCAGGATCAATGACAGCACATGGCAAATTTGGAATTATTCGAAAAATGCAGAAAAATCAGCAAATTTGAATATTCAGTCCAATGAATCTTCAGGGAAGCATCTGTTTTTATCATTAAATCAATTGAAATGTGAAAAATGCCATCCGAATATTGAAGAAGAACTCACAAATTCCTCTCATCATATATCCTTTTCATGTATCTCCTGCCATCAGTTGTATTCAACATACCATGTTTCAAGTATTCCCCCATGTCTTGAATGTCATGGCACAGAACCAAAGATGGTCACTGATGTGAATAAGAATACATATATTGCATCTGTAGCTCAGGTTTATGCAGAAAACCCGACAGGTGCAGATGCGCATATCCCTTTTGTCCTGAGTGCTAATTCAAGTAATTTATCTGCAGGCAGTAACATTGCATGCTCTTCATGCCATTCCGGTTTAAATAATAATATTATCTTTTCAAGACCGGAATATATTGAATGGGATGTTGAAAATTCAGGCGGCACATGGACGATACAAAATCTTGCATTGGGAGTAACAAAGGAAGTGAAGGTCACAAAATATTTAGATGGAAAATCTCATAATATATCAATAGATACAGGTTGCATATCCTGTCACGATGACATAAAGCAGGCAGTCTCTAATGGCGGGCATTCTAACGAGCAGTGGGGAATGAAACATAATTATGCAGATTATAGCGATATGAACGTTTATTGCAGGTCATGCCATGATCCCTTTACTAAAGATAACCTTAATAATTCCCCATATCCGGCCTATCCTTTTAACTCCATCAATCATGGTTCTATTAAAATATTATGTATGGACTGCCATGGCAGATCAGGAAGCTTCTCAGTAAATTTCAATGGGATTATGAAGACGCCACCTTACAACAGTACTTCCATGGGCAACATAGAGACTTCAATCAGTTTCCAGCCGGATTTTGTTCAATCGTACCTGTGCATGGGATGTAAGAACACCGGGAATCCTGTTCCGAATACTTCATTACACTTTAAATTATATACTGAACCAGAGGTAACGGTTTATGTCAATGGGACGCAACAATATCCGAAATAAAATTAAGAACCCTTTACTTGATGTTAATGAAGATGTATCCATCAGGCCTCTGGAGCATTATTCGTTCTTTGATAAAATAGGCGTTGCCAGTGCTTTGATCCTGACAGTGGCGATATTATTAATGTCAATCATTTCTTTTTATATCGATTTTATTGTAAAATCAAATTATCTTAATACTTTCATAGACTTATTTATTTTTGTATTCTCCCTCGGGGCCGTTCACTTTGTCTTAAATGCTTTTAAGAAGAGAGTAATCACTGATATATTGATAGATACGGCATTCCAGGAAGGAGTTTATTCAAGACTTGCGCCTTTAGTAGAAAATATAGCTGAGTCGCATGTGGATACAAATATTATTCTGGACAGGATGTCCAATATAGATTTGAAGGTTGAAAATATCTTAAAGGAGCGTTATGCAAGGGATGTAAAATCAGGTAATCTTCTACAGGAGCCCATTGCTGTTGCAACCTCAATTAAATTCGCGATCAAATCGATTTTTTTAATAGTTGTGACAATGGCTGCCTTTATGTTTCTTTTGAATTTTAATCTTGGAGGTATTACTCCCTATGCTGTTCTCCTGGTATTTATTGCATGGTGGGGATTCATAACTAATGAATATAATTTATGGAAAGAGTCTTCAGCATGGGTAATGGCTTTTTTCCCCATACTTGTGATACCGGTAGCTGTCATGCTTTTAGCTAATCTTTTGAATTATAACGTATTAATGGCAACACTATATGTATCTGTTGGATTATATACATTTGTTTATTACATCTGGGCTGTATATGCATCAACAGGAAGCCTGCCATTAATCGCGCCAGGAAAACAGGAACAGATAGGAAGTGAATTTTTCGCTTTACAACAAAAAGGGATGGTGAAAAAACTTTTTGATGTATCAATTTCAAAAGTTAAACAACAATTACAGGAAGACAAGAAAAAGCAGGAATCAGATTATATATGGAAAAAATCTTTGAAGGACTGACATACTTTCATTCTTGAATTTAATTACATCACGAGATTTTTGGATTTTGCGATACTTTGATTCAGTTCTTTTCATTGTTACGTTTCTATATTTCGTAACTTCTTTTGTTGGCGGAATTATATCATATTTAAATTCCGTGATGGTCTCGTTATAACTCAGTTTAATTATTTTCGTTTCTCCGGATGAAATATAATTTCCAGTCGAAGATATCTTGGTGACCGATGGAATAAATATATCTTTTTTAGTAATATGAAAATCCACATTAAAATTTCCATTTATTGTGTCATTATTCTTGATTATAACCCATATATAAGATGGGGAAGATAATACAGAATCTGTATATTGGGCATCCAGTACGATATAATCAAGCGGCTCTTCCTCTATGTATGATTCGTTAACTGTGTAATTATAATAGTTAAAATCTGTATACGGTTCCTCAACAGTATAATATTCAGTATCGGAATAAGGTAGGGATGTTTTAAAAGGTATATTCATGCCAATGAACAGGAAAAATGCAAGGATAATTATGGTGTTTTTACGGTTTATTCGTTTCATAGTATCATATATAAGTAGCTGCAATCTCTTCCACCAAATAAATTCCTCCGTTCTTTCGTGCAAGATAATGGAAACGATCCGGTGAATCAAACATGATCCCTCCTCCATCGTAGATAAATATAATAGAATCATATCTTTTTCCATCTTTTCCATCCACAACAACGAATTGCCCGTCACTGTTTGAAACCCCATAAACCAGATGCTTGCTATCAGGGCTAAAAAGTAAGGAACCTTCTATGATACCATCATATTGATTCCCTATACTGCTATTAATAACATCTTTTGTGTCATCATTTCCGATCCCATCAAAATTGCTGTCAGGTCTGAAGGTAATAATATTTTTAAATTTATCCCCATCAGTTGTTTCCTCTATCACGAACCATTTATCTCCTTCTCGTGCTACATAAGCTACCCGTTTGCTATCAGGGCTAAATACCGGAGTATGCTTCAGGATATCGTCATATCGTTTTCCTTCCTTTCCATCCACAACTACAAACCACTTATCTCCTTCTCTTGCTGCATAAACAATCCGTTTTCCATCGGGACTGAAGGTAAGGGTATGTTTCAATATGCTGGCATATCGTTTCTCCTCTTTTCCATCCACCACTACAAACCATCCATCTTTATCTTTTGCAGCATAAGCAACTTTGTTGTCCGGACTGAAGATGGGAGTATATTTCAGGATTTCATCAAATGCTTTTCCTTCTTCTTCATTCAATACCACAAACCACTTTCCATCCTTTTTTGCCACATAGGATGTTTTATTGCTATCCGGACTGAAGACAAGAGTGTTTGCCAGGATGCTATCATACCTTTTTTTCTCTATTCCATCAAATACTGCGAACATTTTGTCTCTATCTCGAGCAATATAAGCCACTCGATTACTATCAGGACTAAAGATAGGTGTTAAACTGATTTCAAAATGTTTCTGTTCTTCTCCATTTATTAATACAAACCATTTATCTTCGTTTCTTACTGCATATGCCACCTGTTTGCTATCAGGGCTAAATACAGGTATTTCGCTACGATCGTATCCATTCTCCTCATTTCCGTCTATTATAGCGAACCATTTTCCGCTATCATTTGCCACATAAGCCAGGCGCTTGCCATCGGGACTGAAGATCAGGTTTTTCACATTTTCGTAGTGGGTTTGTTCTTTCCCATCAATTACAACAAAAGACATGTCATTCTCTTTTGCAGCATAAGCCAGGCGCTTGCTATCAGGGCTAAAAATGAAACCATTTATATCATCATATTTCTTTTCATTTTCTCCATCCAAGACAATGAATCGCTTTTCTCCTTCTTTTTCAACATAAACAAATCGCGTACTATCCGGACTTATCTTGAAATTCTCCGGAACCCCGGAAAAAAATCCGAATTTAACAATAAGTTTTTCTGAAATCATCCTGCCAGCTATTTCTTCATTATTTTGAGTTCTTAATGGAGTTTCCTGCTGAATACAACCACTTGCTAATATTAATATTAAGAGAGTTAGAATAAAAATAATTCTGTATTTTTTCATATTTTCAAAATCTTTATAAGTTAATCAGTATATTGTTGTGCGTGGAATATAAACTTACTTTACTAATTATGGTATTTATTATCTTAACCGTTCCCTCCCTGGCTGTTGATAATGGATATGCCAGGATAGTTTATAATGTAAGAGGATTGCAGGATTATGATCTGCACTGGAATGACAGGTTTCCTCCCGGAAGCATTCTAAAAATTTATGCAGAGGCGAACGGTGTGAATCATCAGCGTGAGGTGGCAGTTGATTACATTTTTATTATTAAGGATCCAAATAATAATGTTGTAGATACGTCATTATATAGCAATAGATATGAAGATTACAGAGAAAATGATTTCATGACATATTCAAAAAATCTGCCGCAAGGGTGGGTTGATGGGGTTTATACGGCTGATATACATATTTTTGATCTATTGAATGAATCACTTATGGATAAATATTATAGTGAACTTATAAATTCATATTTGAATGAGAGTGATAGGCCTGATATTCCGGTAATGAATAGAAGCAATGCATCAGTTCTGCCGGAACAGCACCTGCTAATTACAAAAACATTTTTTGTCGACAGGTATGCAAATAAATACCCTGTTGACAGATTCAGAATAGAAAAAATCATGCTTGATAGAACAAGTGTGGCACCAGATATGCCAGTTACAGTTAGCGTAAATGTGAGCAATACTTTTTATGATAAAGGTTCCACGTCACTTGATTTGTTATTAGATAATAAAGTAATTAACAAAACTACACTGGAAATTGAAAGTTACAGCTCCAGCCAGACTAATTTCACAGTTTCCAGCGAAATTATCGGGAATCATACTGTAGAGATTATACCGACTGGAATGAATACTATCGGGTTAAATATGTCTGTTGTCTTCACAGTGAGCGCAGAAAATAAGATAGAAACACCTACGGAATTTGTTTATCAGGATATACAGATAGATAAATTAAGCGTCGAGCCAAACCAGACCGTGAGTATTGCTGTGACAGTAAAAAATACCGGAAAGGATGGAACCCAGCCTGTAGAGTTGTTTATTAACGACGTGCTGGAAGAAGAAAGACAGGTAAATCTAAACTTTTCGGAAATTAAAGATATTTATTTCAATGTGACTAAAGGAGATCTGGGCGCATACAGGGTTACAGTTGATAAATCAAATCTCAGCAAGATTTTTTTTGTGGAATCAAGCACACCTGTTCCTGTCGTAACAGTTGAACCCGCAATAGAAAAAAAGCCGCAGCTTAGGGTCGTAATCGGCCTTTCAGTTATTGTTATATTGATATATTTATTAAGAATATATTTAAAAAACAAATGGAAGCGATAAAATGGTAGCAAGAGTAATCGCTATAGCTTCTGGAAAAGGTGGTGTCGGTAAAACGACTATCGCATTGAACCTGGGATTTGCTATGGCATCATTAAAAAAGAATGTTCTGGTCGTAGACACTGACGTATCTCTTCCGAATCTGGACCTTTACACAGGACTTGAAAAACCATTAATAACTCTTCTTGATGTATTGAATGGCTCAGCAAATATCCAGAGCGCAATATACTCTATCCAGATGGGACTGAACATCCTGCCATGCGGTTCTTCGATTGAAGCTTTACGTGGTGCAGATATTGATAAGTTGGGAGAAATTATCTCGGAATTAAAGGACAGCGAATTTGATTTTATAATTCTTGATGTTCCGGCAGGCCTTTCCAAGTTCAGTTTATTGCCAATGACGTATTCCGATGAGGTTATACTCATTGTCAATCCGGATGCCGCTTCCATATCAGATGCCCAGAAGGTAAGAACAATTTCCGGGCTTACTGATATGAAGATTACAGGCATAATTGTGAATAAATATAAAAAGAATACTTATGAGGACATTGGAATAAAATTAGGACTGCCGGTTATCGGGGTCGTACCTGTAGATGATGCTGTCGTTAAATCCAGGGATTCAAAAAAGCCTATAATATTGCTGAAACCAAAGTCAGCTCCCGCAAAAGCATTACTGCAAATAGCAAGAAAAGTGTGTGGAATCCCGGAGAAAAAAAGTATTTTAGAGAGATTATTAGGATAATTATGGACAAGACTAACGACAAGAAAGTTTTGGATTTTCTTATGGATGATGGCACATGGGAAAAAACTCCCGGAAAAAAGATCGTTCAAAAACAACAGGAAATTGAAAAACAAAAACAAGAAGTCAGCTCGTCTGATAAAATCACTGAAAATAGAAAAACCGATGTTTCTGAAGACGAATTTGGTGAAGTGGATTATGCTATCCTGAAATCAGTGACTTTCGGTTTTAAGACCATAAAAGAAATTTCAGAAGCTCTGCAAATAAGGACAATGGTCATAGAGAAGCATATTTATAAACTTATTCAAGATGGATTTATAAAATATTTTCAATATTGTGTAATTACTTCCAGTGGAAAACAAGCCATAGAAGACTTTGTGAAAAATAATCCCGAAGATGTCTGGATGCCAATAGATGAATTTATTTTATCAGTTATAGAACAGAAAAAAGTACGAAATTTAAAGTTTCAAAAGATGGTCGATTTGATACTTCTTGTCTCGATGATAGTTTTAATTATACTGATCATTTACTTTGGGCTCATTGCATGATTTTAAAAATATGTATAAAAAAATTGTAAAATCAATAGAATCGTACCAGATTCCAATAATATTATTTTTCGTTTCACTTTTTATATTTCTTAGCTTTGCAGGCACACGTATGCTCTTTTCGGATGAGGGGGTTATCGTAAGCCAATTCTATAATTTTATACATGGTTCTTTAGATTTACAAACAGCCAAAGTGAACGTGGAAAGTGGGATATACATAACTGTTAAAAATCATCTGTATGGAAAATTCAGCTATTCATTGCTTATTTTATCATTACCTGTATATTTTGTATTAAGAAGTATAGATTATCTGTACGGCGCTCATTTATTCCTTTTGCAGATATGGGCATTGAGCGGAGGGATCAGTGTTTATCTTCTCGCAAAAGCCTGGAAAATAAAGAATGCTGCATCAGGCGGGTTTGTATCTTATATCATATTAATACTGGTCAATCTGCGTTCATTTAATCCAATTTATTTTCCTAAATGGGGGGAAATTATCTCAATTGAATTCACTAATATCCTGATTTCTTCTTTTTTGGTTTTAATAGTATATTTCTTATTCAAGAATTTATTTAATAATAAGATCGCTATCTTTGCATCTCTTTTTGTTATATTCGCGACGCCCATTTCCTTTTATTCAATTACTCTAAAGCATCATTCTCTTGCTCTATTATTAACTGTATTGGCTTTTTACTTTTTTTATAAATACCAGGAAAGAAAAGAAAATAAGTTCATTTATTATGCTTATATATTAGCAGGACTCTGCATCTGGACGAGAATTGCAGAAGGTGCGGCGCTTCTGCTGTCACTCCTGATAATGGATATATTATTTTTCAGGCGAAGCATCAAACATATAGCATTGATCTTATTGATCATTCTTGTATCACTTATCCCCTTTTTCACATTTAACCAATTAATACTGGGGAGTCCATTTTCAATAATAGAAGCACACCCTTTAAGTGATACTCCCATGAAAATGCAAGTTGAAAAAAATATGATCACACTTAATGAAAGTGCTTTCAAAGACAGACAAATTGAACTTCTGAATAATCTTGGCTTTATCTGGAATCCGGAAATCAGAACTGGTTTTCTGGACATTATGTCAGATATAACGATTCGGAAATTAGGAAACACATTCGGTCTTCTCTTAATAAGTCCTTTCTTGATAACTGCGTTTGCATTTGTAATAGACAGGATAAAAAAGAAAATCAGGTTAAATGTAACAGATAAATTGTTGGGGCTATATGCTATAATATTTATTTTATTACATAAAAACTACATTCTATTAATAATTACTGACACCCCAATAGTTCTTGAATACAGGTATTTACTAATAATGTATATAGTGATGCTTTATTTTGCCCTCAGAATAGATAAAATAAGAGATATGATCGAAAATAACTTTAGGAAAACAGTCCGGTTATACGCAGCCGCAGTAATAATACTGATATTATATTTTATCAGCATATTCCCTCCGCCTTTTATGAATATTTATTATTCTTTGGCGCTGATCACTTCAATCATTTTATTAATCTCATTATCAATGAGCCTTTTAATCGAGAATAATAAATCTCTTACTGATCTATTGGATAAAATTACATTGTTTTTAATCGCATTATCGCTTGCGCAAGCTTCCATAATGCTGATCTTTTATTACTGGGTTGTTACTATTACCTACATTTCGCCATCACAAAATTATACCATACTGCCAATTCTGGAGAATATTTTGAAATGGATGTACCAGGTACTTTTGTGAATTTCCAGCATGAAATTAATGAATCGAAAAGTATATATGTTCTAAACTCATATCCTAATAATACCCAAATTGATACCAAATTGGGAAATGGATAGGATAGGAGAGATAGCAAAACGAAGATTGTTTTTGCTTGATTCTTATTCTTAAAAACCAACTTGGATTTAGGGTTAATTAATAAAGATAGGATGTGAAAAATATATGAACGCAAAATTTACTTTAGCAATAATTGCGTTAGTTGGAATAGGCGTGTTCGCCCTGCCATCAACCATGTCGTTGTTCGCAGGACAGCACTCGTTCTACAACATTGACGCAACAGGCAACCAGATTCCGTGTCAGAAATGTCACGGTGATGTGAAAGCAGAATTGGGATCAAATGCAAATACAAATCCAGCAAATGGACCGCTAACAGCAGGACCACACGCAGCATTTAAGTGCGAGTACTGCCACAGAATCGAACAGGGCGCTGCTAGCGGTGACAATGCATATGCGCAAGTACCATATGTGGATGACGCAGGATTAGCATGGAGAGCTATAGTAATAACGGTAGCAGATATGGAAGCAGGTAATTTCCCGGCAGTTATTAATGGAAGTGATGTCTTTGTTGGTAATAAAACTCTTGCTGGCGTTACACTCCAACATGGAAATGGTATTATCAGTGCTACAACTACAAATGCTACGTTGACCGTTGGCGCAAAGGCGAATTTTAGGGTAGTCTCAACATATGATACAACTACTGGTCTTCCAAAAGACCAAATTGCTTCAACAAGAAACACCGGATTGGACCTATCAAAAGCAGTTATTACTTCTGTAAATACCAATGGTAGATCTATTGCCGTCAATCTAAATAATTCAGGTTCCAAGTCAGTCAACCCGGGCAGTGCATATCATGCAGCTTCACTCGTTTCATGTATGGAATGCCATGGTGGAGAAGAACCTACAGGTCACTATACAAGAGTCACCAGTGGAACAGTATGCTCTGATTGTCACTACGGTGGCGGCGGTATAGAAGCAGGCGGCAACAGAATGACCACACTGGAAGCAGGCGGATTTAACCTGACTGGCAAAGCAGATGACAGTGGCGCAAATGAAGCCCATAACGCATGGGTAAAGACCGATGACGGCGTAAACAGATTCGGTGGACCGAATGGCTTTGCAAACAACGGTGCATGTATTGGATGTCATACACACGTAGCAGTAGACATTTCCTTCAATAAGGGCTACAAGCTCGCATTCACTGCAACCGAAACTGCAGAAGGTGTGTATAGTGTTAGCAACACAGCAGTTGAGGGAACAGTACACGTTGACATATACGGCAACGGCTCTGGCGCGACCTTTGGTGTAGGCGACAAGTCTTATACCTGGACACCAGACAAGACGCTGTATCTCAATGGGAACGGAACTGTAATCACCGGTCTCAATGCAGAAACAAGCGACAGCGCAGAAGCTCTGACAAACTAAATGAAATGGGTATTCCCATTTCTCTTTTTTTCTTTTTTTGTTTACTTGTTTAATGAAAAGTTTTTTGGATTATAATAATTATTGATTAAAGATGTTTTCATTGGGTGTAAATAACTTTATATACTTTAGTTACATAAGTCTATTTGTGATAGGATGAAAGTGATCAGAATAGACGATGTTGATAAGATCAAATTTGATAATATCAAAGCTGAATTTAAAACGTGTTTATCAAATGAAGCAGAATGTAATGTAAAAGAGATAAGTACGCTAAAAGATTCTTCATTCTTGAATCTATTACTGGAAGTCTGGAAAAATACTGCTCATGAAGAAATAGTCGAGAAACTTTCAGAATCAAAAATGTTCAATAATTTCAGAAGTGACAAAAAAAATGAACAAAAACGTTAAATTCATATTAATTATCTTTTCAATTCTATTCAGTACCAGTTTTGCGAAGGCAGGAGAATACGATTGGCATAAGCCAATTCCCTGTTTTGGATGTCATGATGAAACCTTGGCAGCAGATTACGGTTCTGGTGAATGTGGGGACTGTCATGATTATAGGAATGGGACCGAAATTAATGTTCCTCTTATGGAATCCAATCATAATCCAAATATATGCAGGGCATGCCATTTTGGCAATACCATGGTAAATGCAAGTATAAAAGAGATATTCCATAATGGCCACAATAATATAGAATGCACAAGATGCCATACAGAGGATAACTTTACAGTAATAAAAATTAAAAACAATGGATTTGTGTGTGTGTCCTGTCACAGTGATAAAGTACATACTATACATATCAATAAAATCGATAAAATATGCAATATATGTCATGGTTCATGGGCAAATGGAAAAGTATATAAAACCAATTCTCTATCATCAAATATGTCACAAGAATCCGCTCAGTTAGAAAAATTCACAATATTCTATTTCATAAAATCATTGTTTAATATTATATTTGGAGTGAAATAAATGAATAAGAAAAACATAAAATATGTAATTATTGCATTGCTAGTCTTTGCAGGCGCTGGTTACTATCTTTATCAGCATGCAACGGATATAGGTCTGGCAAAACCCACGCTAGTATTAAAGATTTCAACGAATCTGTCAGAAAAAGGTTCGATTCAGGTAAGCAATGTCACATTTGTGCAGTCAAATATTCCGGTTTTTTATAAGCGAGCCGACACGATACCCGCTTTTCCAGAAATAGAAGTTAACGCCCGTTTGAACGCGTTGGATTCTGCACCCGCGAGTTTCTGGGCATCAACACCTTATAAAGATGAAGGGGTTTATGAGGTAAAGCTCTATTTCAGGGATGGAAAAGAACCAAAGAAAGGAGACATTCTTATATTGCCGATAAGGATCATTGGCAGTACAGCTGTTATAATGCATAAATCAACAGCTTTTTATGAGTGGGAGTGATATGAAATTAGTGTGGGTATTGCTTGCATTAGCAGGGATTTCAATATGGCTTATCCCCAATACCCTCTCTATCTTTAGCGGTGGACATAGTTTCTATAATATTGATCCCGTCGGCTCCCAGGTTCCATGCAAAAAATGTCATGGTGAAGTAGATATGCAATTACATTCTGGTTTTATACATAACAATTTTACATGTTCCGATTGCCACCGTGTCCAAAAAGGCATTCAATACGCAAGCGGCGACAATGCTTATGAAAGATTGATATATATAAATGTAACAGGACCATCGAGTGTAGGGAACAGGGTTCTTGCGACAACGATCCAGAACTACCAGAGTGGAAATTTCCCAAAATCAATCTCAGGTGAGATCACAATCGACCAGTGGGCAGCTTCTGGAAACGATGAAGCGCAATTCCGTGATGAAAATGGCCAATATATGGGAAATATGACACTAGGGGAATCTGGTATAATTTATAATTATGAAAAAGAGAACGCGATTTCAACGTATATTAACGGTATGCCAAAAGACACAGACCCAGCCACTTCGAATTCGGCTCTTGACACCAGGAAAATCAATGTGAATCCATATCCGGATGGTTCTGATGACCTTACAGGCTCAGGATCAAAAGTAATAACTTCAGGTACATTAGCCCATGCATCTTCCACTATACTTTGCGCAGACTGCCATTCAGAATACCTGAACAATACTCCGGATGTAATACATGAGGCATTCATCAAATATGGTATGGAGCATAATACCAATGACAATTGTATCTCCTGCCATACTTCAACAGCAGTATCGATAAACTGGACACGTCCGAGCACCATAGCTTTTGAAACCAGTTCTGATGGTAACAATATTACAATTATTAAAAGCTACCAGACGAATCCAGTAAGAATAGAGACCTTTGGAACACAATCAGGTGATGTTTTTGCAGTATCAAACGAGACGATAATCTGAGATAATATATCATGATAATCATTATAAACACCATTATATATATGGATACAAATATAAACTATATAAACCTGACAGACCAATTATCAATATGAGATAATATGAGATATGTAATTATTTCCATTTTAATTCTACTGCTCTTTTCACCACTTGTATCAGCCCAGGGTGAATTCCTTTTTGATCTTGCAGCCAAAAGCCAGAGTAATAGCACTTATGTAAAGCACTGGTCTGCTGCATATCCTCCGGACCCGAAAGCTGATATAATCGTTTATTCGGAAGCTAAAAACATGGCATATAAACGATTATCAGCCCTGGGTTTTGTCTATGCAGTTTATGATCCAATGGATAATATCGTGGCAGTAGAAAAAATAAGTTCCTTCAAAAGAAGTTACGATCCTAATATTGTTTATTATACCCTGCATCCCAAAGCCGATTGGATAGAAGGAAACTACAAGATCAAGATCGTTGTATTCGATATGGTTAACCGTGAAGCATACGATGAAAATGTTTCAAATGACCCATTTGCTATCGGCATTAATCCGGATATGTATAAGACATTCTACGATACTGGTGCAAACGCTAAAGATCTGGGTGTGCTTCGTGAGCTTGGCGTCCCGGCAGCACGGGCAGTATTAAATTTTAAGATAGACAAAAATGTTAGTATATATCCGCCTGACAGGCTCCTTCTTCATGATGTCAGGTTCATTGATAATAGCACTGACCGCATAATTGGAGAGAAACTCCTGATCGAAATCAAAATCGATAACAATTATAAAGATGATGGCCAGATCAAGCTTGCAATGCTGGTGGATAATAATCTTGTATCTACAAAAGACGTTACTGTAAAAGGGCTCAGTACCTCCACTGTTATCTTCGATGCAAAAGCAGGAAAACTTGGAACTTTCAAGTTGCATTTCGGGGCCGACACAAATGATGTGAAATACAGGAATGCTGAGTTGATGTTTACAATTAAGAATGAGACCGATTCCGCGAGACTTGAACTTCCAAAAATAACAATAACCGGAATGAATGTTAATAAAGAGTTTGCTGGTATAGGTGACAATGTTACTGTATCGGTAAACCTGATCAATAATGGTAAGACCGGAAACAAGACCATAACGGTTTATTCTAACAGGGAACCGATAGGTTCGTCTGAAATCCAGTTGCCGTATCTTGAAGAAAAGACAATAGAAATACCCGTAAGTTTGAAAAAAACAGGGATAAACAAAATAACAGTATCTGATGCTCCTGCACTTTTCAGGAATGTATTTGTGCAGGATGGCGGAACTTCGACAACAGGACAAGATACTATTCTTACTAAATTTAAGGAAAACAGTTTGAAATTATCTATGGTAGTGGTGTTCCTTATGTTTGCTGGAATGCTTTACTATGTAAGAAATAAGTTAAAAGAAGAAATTCCTTTTGATGCTCTTTCACAGGGAATTTCGAATAAGCCCGAAGAAAATAAGATATCAGATATAAAGATCAAACTCACCAATCAAGTAGAAAAATTCAGCAGTAAGATAAAAAAAATCCTGAAGAAAAAACCACGCGGCTGATCTAAATGGAAGAAGTAGATTACACAGTACCATTGCTTGTTTCGGGGATTTTTGCATTGTTACTGTCAGGATTTTACCTTTACAAATCTGAAAATTCTACTTTCATGCCTATTATTTCATCATGGTATATGAAAAACAGATACAGCAAAGCTGTAATACCAAAAGATACCCGGAAGCAAGATATTGTCCTGTTAGTTATCCTGATAATTCTTATATCAGGATTTGGCTTAAAACTCATTGGATTTGCAGCGGTTATATCGGATTCTATGAAGCCTCAATTCCAAAGAGGTGATCTTGTAATGACACAATCGATATCTAAAGACCCCAAAATTGGGGATATAATAACATTTAAGGCAGCCAATGTTCCAAACCCTGTGACTCACAGGGTTATCGGGGTTCAAAATAATTATGTATCCACCAAAGGTGATAATAATCCTTCGCCTGATGATTATGGAACAACTAAAAATGATGTTATTTCAAAAGCTGTTGTCATAGAAGGCTATCCTGTCATTCTAAAAGGTGTTGGGTCTCTTTTCATCCTGGATTTTTCCAAAGAAGGTAAACTAAGCAGATTCGGCGACCAGTATGAATTCTTCCAGAATCTCTTCATGACAATAAGAACATGGGGATACGTCATAACGTTAATTGCTTTTAGCGCTTTAATATTATCTATGTTCGGGAATAAAAGATGAATAAAAATAAAAGTTTATATAATGTATTAATTCTTGCAGTTATAGTGACTACATTGATTCAAACAGTTTCTTTTATCAGTAACGATATTCCAATTTTCCAGCAAGGCCAGGACAAATGCATAAATTGCCATGAGAATGTAAAGACCCAATTATCCGCATCATCCCAGCACTCCTCATTTTCCTGTACAAACTGTCATCCCAAATCGCCACTTAATCATACAAATAAGGCTCCTGAATGTGAATACTGCCATGATTCAACGCAATTGGGTGATACCCATGAAGCCCATTCCAATTTCATACCTTTGAATTCAGAAGGGTGTATAGCCTGTCATACGAACTATAATGTAGTAATTAATTATTCAAGACCCGAATTTATTTCTTACACAATCACAAACGATTCGGGAAATTGGATCATCTCTAATTTCGCAACAACAGGCGTATTGAATCTCTCTTATAATGCAATGAAACCTGGAGGCAACCATAATGTTAAGAATGTATCGTGCAAAGATTGCCATAAAGATATATTCGATGCAGTTTCTGTGAAAGGTCATGCTGTCGTTGAAGGAAAAGATGGGAAAGAATCACTTTACCATAATACAAATAACACGATAAGCAAAGAAGCATGGTGTCTCACATGCCATAATCCGAGAGATAACAAATTTTCAGCACAGCAGCATTCAGCACGCAAAACAACCTGTGAAGAATGCCATGAAGCATATAATTTATCAGCCCATCCGGGTAATTTCTATACTAATATCAAAATTGTTCCTCGTTTATACCGAAGTCTAGTGTGCATATCATGTAAATCTGTGGGATGGCAAGTACCTAACACAACATTGAAGTTTAAAGTACATCAAGAGCCATATTTCGATGTAACGATGTCGTGATCAAATGTTCAAGTTATATTCCCCGATGATATCCAGAGTATTTAAGAAAAATGAATAAGAATTTATACCTGATAGTAGTTTTGGTTTTAGTAATAACCACTATTAGTCAGACCGTTTCCTTCATCATCGGTGACCATCAATTTTATCAATCAGTCCAGGACAAATGCATAAAATGCCATGGAGATATCAAGGCACAGCTTTCCACATCAGACCAGCATACAAATTTTTCATGTGTTAACTGTCATATCAGATCTGCAACTAACCATACTAACAAACAACCAGAATGTAGTTTCTGCCATGCTACATCGCGTATGAACGATACATTAGAAGCCCACCCGGATTTTTCATCGTTAGGTTCAGAAGGGTGTGTAGCCTGCCATTCGACCTATAATGCGATCTTAAACTATTCCCGGCCAGAGTATATCGACTATACAATTAAAAATAATAATGGGAACTGGATAATCTCAGATTTCAAAACAGAAGGAACATTAAATCTATCATATGATGCTATGAGACAGGGGGGGAAGCATAATATAAAAAATGTCTCATGTAAAGACTGCCATAAAGATATCTTTGATGCGGTTTTGTTAGGCGGCCATGCTGTAGTTCTTGCCAAAAACGGAACACAAGTGGATTACCATAATAATTCTAACTCCACCCCTGAAGAATGGTGCAGGACATGCCATAACAATAACGATATGAAATTCCAGAACCAACAACATTCCATAAAAAAAACTACGTGTGAACAATGCCATCAAGCCTATAATTCAACGCATCCAGGCAATTTCTTTTCAAATATGAATACAGTTCCTCATTTGTACCGCAGCCTTGTCTGCATATCATGTAAATCCGTGGGCTGGCCAGCACCTGGTGGCGCAATAATATTCAATGTTCGTGAAGAACCTTATTATGACGTTGAATTCCAGATAATTTTTCCTTTAAATATAACCGATTCCTCACCTGCCGACGACCCAACCACACCAGCGGGTGTATCTCAAACGTTTTCTGCAACACTCAACAGATTTGCAGATATCACCTGGTATAATAACGGTTCTGAGATTTTCAGGGTCTTAAGCGTAATATCTGCAAGTTATACTGATTCAAAAAGAATTCCTGGAGTTTATAATATTACAGCAATTGCCAGTGATAGTTATAATTCAGCTACAAGAACATGGATATGGAATGTCACTAATGGAACCGGAGGTGGAGGAGGCGGTAGCAGCGGAGGTAGTGGTGGGAGCGGCGGAGGTATAGGAAGTGGTACTTCGAATAATATAAGCGGCTATATATTCGATAATTTTGGTTCACCACTTTCAGGCGTGCTTGTTCAAAACGGTAGTTACCAGAATAATACCTCCGAATCAGGCTTTTATTCGATAACGGATATCCCCAATGGTGAATACAATTTCACATATTCCAAAGCCGGATTTGATAGTGATTATTTCATATTTTCACTTGGCGGTATTACCATGGAAAATATGAATAAGACTCTCTATGACACAACACCCCCGAGTTCAGTTACCGATACTAATTCAACAACCGGTAATTTCTTCATAAACAATACATGGATAAATCCGTCAGATACTGATTTCAATAGCATTATGTTCAGATATGGTAATGGAAGTGCTCTCCAGAGTCTTAACAACTCTACAAATTATCTCAATCTTACTTTTTCCCCGCATTATGTTCAGAATATTACTGCCCAGACGGTAGATAATTTCGGAAATGAGAATGAGACTCTTGTATGGTTCAATGCTACCATACCAGATAATATTCCGGTTTTGTCTCCAATTGGAAATAAAACAGTAAATGAAGGCGAATTGCTTGCATTCAATATCTCCTCTGTGGATGCTGATAATGACACAATGGCTTATGGAACTAACGCAACAAATGGCACTATAAATGCAACTTCAGGGGAGTTCTTATGGGTCCCTGGCTATGGAGATGCAGGTGTATATATATTTGATTTCAATTCCAGCGATGGATATGGTGGTGTGGCGAATGAAACGATTAATGTTACAGTTAATGATGTCCCTTTTTCAATCATAGATTCATTACCACCTGTAGATCCCATTACCCCATCCGGTATCGCTCAAACATTTGGCCTGACTCTTAATAGAATTGGAGATGTCACCTGGTACAATAACGGCATTGAGATGTTCACGATCATGGGCATATCATCTGCAAATTATACAAATTCAGTAGCAAGCGTTGGAATTTATAACATAACGGCCATTTCAAACGATGGATACGATTCTATTTCACGCAACTGGAGCTGGAACGTTACGGCTGGAAGCATGGGAGGCGTAGAGGGGGGAGGGGGCAGCGGCGGAAGCAATAATAGCATAAGCGGATTTGTATTCGATAATTTCGGTTCACCATTATCGGGTGTGCTGGTGCAGAATGGAAGTTATCAGAATATTACATCTTCTTCCGGCTACTATTCAATAACAAATTTGTCAAATGGAACATATAATTTCAGCTATTCTAAAGACGGATTTAGTACTGGCTATTTTGAATTTTCATTTAACGGGGCAGTTATAATAAATGCGAACAAAACGATATATGATAATACGCCGCTGGACTCGGTGTCTAATCCGAATATGATAACAGGTAACTTTTATATCAATAATACATGGACTAATCCGGCGGATGCGGATTTCAATAATACCAATTTCAATTACTCAAATGGAACCGTTGCTTTTGTGGCTAACAGCACTACAACTTTCTGGAACCGTACTGGATTATCGCCACATGATATCCAGAATATCAGCGCCCAGACCGTTGATACATATGGGAACATTAATACAACAAATGTCTGGTTCAACGTTACAATACCTAACAATGTGCCCAATCAGACCACAATTGGAGACAAGACCGTAACTGCAAGCGACCTGTTAACCTTCAATGTTACAGCTACGGATCTGGACAACGATACCATTACCTACGGCACAAATGCCACCTACGGCAGCCTTAACGCCACAACGGGAGAATATTCCTGGCCCACAAATAGTACTGACGCTGGAACTTACATTTGGTACTTCAATTCTAGCGATACATACGGCGGCACAGCAACGGAAAACATAACCATAACCGTAACCGAAATCCCGACCTATATCCCGCCTGTTCCTATGAACCTTATAAGCACTCAGGGCAACTTCTGGATAAATCACACCTGGGAACCAGGAGAAGGCAATGTCACAGACAGCTATAACGTAAGCGTGAACGACATCTGGACGAACGGAACTACAAGCACATACAACAACACTACAGTTGCGGCACATGGATGGAGCAATATCACAGTTTATGCATACAATTTCTCAGGCACAGGTACTCTGAACACAACCCCTGTCTCCAATAATACACAGGTCGCCAACAACGTGCCCGATCAGACCACGATTGGAAACAAGACGGTAACAGCAGGCGACCTGTTAACCTTCAATGTCTCAGCAACAGATGCGGATAATGACACGATCACTTATGGGACAAATGCCACCTACGGCAGCCTTAATGCCACAACGGGAGAATATTCCTGGCCCACAAATAGTACTGACGCTGGAACTTACATTTGGTACTTCAATAGCAGTGATAATTATGGCGGCATATCGACTGAAACCATCAACGTGACCGTAACTGAAATCCCGGCCTATATCCCGCCAATTCCTGTGAACCTCTCAAGTACTCAGGGTAACTTCTGGATAAATCACACCTGGGAACCGGGAGCAGACAATGCTACGGACAGCTATAACGTAAGCGTGAACGATCTCTGGACGAACGGAACTACAAGCACATACAACAACAGTACGGTCGAACCGCATGGCTGGAGCAACATCACAGTCTATGCCTACAACAGTCTGGGCCCAGGCACCCTGAACACCACCTCTGTCTTCCAGGATGTCCAGCTGGCCAATAACATCCCTGTCCAGACAGGTATTGGAGATAAGACCGTAACTGCAGGCGATTTATTGACCTTCAATATCACAGCCACGGACGCAGACAATGATCCGATCACTTATGGAACAAATGCAACCAACGGCAGTCTTAATGTTACAACCGGAACCTATTCCTGGCCCACAAATGGTACTGACACTGGAACTTACGTGTGGTACTTCAATAGCAGCGATAATTATGGCAGCACAGCGACCGAAACAATAACCATAACTGTTACCGAAATTCCGACTTATCTCCCGCCTGCTCCTGTAAATCTCAACAATACCCGGGGAAGTTCCTGGGTCAATTACACCTGGGAACCAGGAGCAGGCAATGTCACAGACAGCTATAATGTAAACGTGAACGGCACATGGACAAACGGTACTTCGAATAATTACATCAATACCAGCATCGGCCCTCATGGCTGGAGCAACATTTCAGTCTATGCCTACAACAGTTCAGGCAGTGGAACCCTGAGCCTTACCCCTGTTTCCGGTGAAACACAGGTATTGAATACAGCTCCTGTGCAAACCCCCATTGGGGATAAGGCAGTAACAGCAGGCAT
>JBAQLI010000136.1:0-9872 GCA_049301735.1 Candidatus Methanoperedens sp. | reverse complement strand
TCTTTAATGGTTCTGGTTATCCAAGGTTTCAGGGAAGAAACAGATATAATAGTTTCACTTTCCCTCAAAGTGGGTTTGAACTTAATAATGGAAAACTTAATCTTTCTAAAATATGAAGTATCAAGATAATCCAGCATAGAGAAATCGAAGGCAAGATCAAAACATGTACGATCAAGAAAGATGTTGATCAATGGTATGTTACTTTTTCATGTGAAATCGATATTCCTGTAATACATGTTGAGATTAAGACCAGAACAGGTATTGATGTTGGCTTGACTTCACTGCTCACTCTGAGTAATGGAAATCAAATAGGATCACCTGAGTTCCTGAGAGCTTCTGAGAAAAGACTTACAAGGGAGCAGATACACCTCACCAGGAAAAAGCTCAGGTCAAAGAACCGAAACAAGCAACGAATAAAAGTTGCACTGGTTCATCGAGCGATAAGAAATCAAAGAAAAGATTTTGCTCACAAGATAAGTAAACAACTTGTCGATAAATATGATCACATCGTATTTGAGGATCTACAAATCAAGAACATGATGCAGAATCATCATCTTGCAAAATCAATCTCAGATGCTGGTTGGTCACAGTTAATCAGTTTCACGAAAACCAAAGCAGAATATGCTGGGAAGATAGTTGAACTGGTTAATCCATATGGTACATCCCAGACATGTATATGTGGGTATAAAGTACCAAAAAAACTATCAATGAGGATACACTCATATCCTCAATGTGGTCTTGTATCAGGAAGAGATCATATGTCTGCGATAGTAATTGAAAGTAGAAGTTGTACCGTAGGAACTACGGGATTTCAAGCCTGTCTGAGTAATCTCGATAGAGATACGATGAAGCAGGAAGCTCCCTTGCTTTAGCAGGGAGTAGTTCACCCTTCAGATAATCTTAAGCCGATAAAAATATTTATACTATATAATGGCAATAGAAATTGAACTTTTATTCACAATAATCGGCAAAGCTGTAGTATATTTTGCGGCTTTTTTATTGATAATAGCAATTATGGTTTCACTGCTTATTGCTTATTCATTTAAGACCGAGAAGTTTATTTTCCCGGGATTTATGATTTTATCTATCACTCTTCTTGAAAACCTGGTCAAGGCACTATTCAGGCTTATCAAAATGGATGATTCCATTGTAGATGATGTGGGTATAGCACTTAAGAACAAGATATCTCTGCGCAAATTCAGGGACACGCCAGTCAATAAACGGCTGATATTTTTTCCACAATGCTTAAGAGCCGTCACCTGCCCATCCAAACTCAGTCCCGAGGGTATGCAGTGCGAAAATTGTGGTGCATGTGAGATAGGGCAGGCCAAGAAAAGCGCAGAAGCGCGTGGTTATAAGGTTTTTATTGTGCCAGGTTCAAGTTTTATCAGGCGGCTAGTACGAAAACACAAGCCAGAGGCAATACTCGGAGTTGGGTGCATGACCGAAATAAAAGCCGGGCTTGAAATGTGCGAGAAGATCAACCTTTTTGGTGTTGGTATTGTTCTTGAGAAGGCAGGATGTGTTTCAACTGTACTTGACTGGGATAAGTTCTACGAATTTATCGAAAGTTCATGAAAATAAGCATTTTTTAGTGTTTTTATTGTTATTCAATATACTATGAACTATTTTAAACTAAAAAAGACATTGTTATAGCTTAGAAACTGAAAAATAACCTTTGAAATTGTCGGATTATTTATATCTCAGCTGGCATATTTGAAAATATAGAGGAGCAGTTACAAACCATCATCATGGATTCCATCCAGACCTTTTTGGCTCCTCTACACCTATACAATAAACAAACTTTTATAAGCAAGTATTCGGGAGTTTAGCACATGAACCTGAAAGGGCACTCTGAAAAGGAAGTACTATCCCAGCTTAAAAACGCTATGCAAAAAGACACTTCCTATGATAAGGTCATGAGTGCTATGTGCACACGGCCCCATCCAATAGCTGTAAAAGCCCACATGCAATTCATCGCATCAAATATGGGGGACTTTGGTTTATTCCAGGGGACAAAGGAACTTGAAGATAAAGTAATAAAGATGATGGGAGGCATGCTCGGTGATGGTAATGCATGCGGTTACATTACGACAGGGGGCACGGAATCCAATATCCAGGCGTTGAGGACTGCCAGGAACATGAGCAAAAAGAAGCGTCCGAACATGATCGTTCCATTTTCAGCCCATTTCTCTTTCGATAAGATAGCGGATCTCCTTGGAATAGAGATAAGAAAAGCTTCGCTTGATACGGAATTCAAGGTGGATATGGACTCGGTTTCAGACCTTATCGATAATAACACCATTGTGCTTGTTGGTATTGCAGGCTCAACGGAATTCGGCCAGATCGATCCGATAGATAGATTGGCCAAACTTGCGTTGTCAAATGACCTGTTCTTGCATGTAGATGCAGCTTTTGGGGGATATGTCATACCTTTTCTTGATAAAAAATATGATTTTGATTTTTCAGTGAAAGGAGTTACATCAATAACAGCAGATCCCCATAAAATGGGCATGTCCACTATTCCGGCAGGAGGTCTCCTGTTCAGGGAAGAAGCCTGTCTTCTTCCACTGGAGATCGATACGCCCTACCTGACGATCAGGAAGCAGCATTCCCTTGTTGGCACACGAAGCGGGGCAGCAGTTGCGGCTGCATATGCAGTTATGATGCATCTTGGAACAGAAGGATACAAAAAAATTGTGAAAAGATGTATGAAAATGACTGGCAGGCTTGTGGAGGGCGCCAGTGACCTGGGAATTGACCCGCTGATCGAGCCTGCAATGAACATCGTAGCGCTTGACGTACCTGATCTTGATGGCGTCAGGAAAAAATTGCGTTCCAGGGGCTGGGTTACTTCTTTAACGCGAAACCCAAAAGCCATGAGATTGATAATAATGCCGCATCTTACTGAGAATACCATTGAGTTGTTTATTTCCGATCTTGGTGAATGCATTCACCGAAATGTTTATCACATTTAATACATATCCTTAAGTTTATAGGAAGTTAGATGCATGAATAATTATACTTTATATAAATATGTGGAACTTATTATGTTCTCTTCATATTTAATTTTTATTTTCTTATTAGCTCAAATATGGTTTTTGTGGAAGGATGTAGATAAAAATGAGTTAGTCCTGAAATCCCTGATAAAAGAATCTTTTTTTAAAAAAAATTGCATATATATATTTTTGTTCAGTACGTTTTTCATGTCGCATGAATTTTTTGAAGGATTGAACACATCTGGCGCAATAGTATTTTTTGAATTCCTTGATATGATGGGAATGATAATTCTAGTATTATTTGCTTATACCTGGTATATCGCCTTAAAGTCATGCGTCCCAAAGAAATCAATCACGAAAGAATTTGTATCCGAATGATTCTATGAAATGCCCGATATGCAATGGGGATTGCATTCTTCCTGCCCAGAAAGTGCTGGATGATATATTAAGTATGTATATGGCATGCGGCTTGTGTCCTTGCGACCCTATGCTGGTTAAAAATGCTCCGATATCAGGAAAAATCGATAAAAATTTCGGCCAGTGTATTAATTGCAAAAAGAGGCACTTGGATCTTGTCATCTGGAATGTTCTTTCGATATTGAAAGAAAAAGGATTATTCCCCCGGGATGCAGCCCTTCGTGAAGTTGGAACCCCGCTTATCTCTTTTGGCTATCAGATACCATATCCGCCAAGGCTCAATGAAAAAAACCTTGTTCTTATTATGGATTCTGTGACAAAGGAAATTGCCAGAGAAATAGTCGAAAAAGTACCGGAAGTTAAAGGAGTTATCAAAAGAAAAGGTCTGCAATCACAAAGCATCGGTATTCTTGACATCAACAGCTCCCCGCATACATATGAACTGCTTTTTGGGTGTGATATGCGATGTGATGTTGTCTCATCATTGTTCGGAGAATTGTGTATTTATAAGAACCAGTCACTGATCCACATAGAGTTCAATAACACAAAAATAACAAAAATGGAGGAACTTTACCTTAGGGGAGAATTGGAAAATGCCGTTGTGATTGATGGTTTCTGCGGTCCGGGTACACTTGGGCTGTTATGCGTTCTTGCAGGTGCAAAGAAAGTAATCCTCAATGATGCCTGGCTTCCTGCGCTCAAGAATACCATTTTGAATATCAAAGTGAACTCAAGTATCCTTGGGATCAAAATTAATTTTGAGAAAACAGATTATGATAAACTGATCGCAGATGAACCAGTGCTACTTGCAAGAGCAGAAGGGAAATCAGAAATTTTGGTTTATCATGGGGATATACGCAAACTTGATATGGCAGTTAAGGGATCCGATATTTGTTTGATAGATACATTCCCTTCAGTAAATCCTGCCCGGTTCATGGCCGCATGCAAGGATATTGCGGGGAAGACAATAATAATATAACTCAATAATTCAATAAAATAATTCAATGATCTAACTTTTGCAGCAGACATGATTTAACACTATAAGGCTCGTGGAATATTTCGCTTCATATTCATGCCCGTTTGCTTTTAGAAGTGATACGTAATAATCCTGGATATTCTTGATCGCTTTTTCGCTCTTGTAATTGTGATAAATATTGATGCTGTTCTCCAGTATCTCGATCTTATCCACTATCAACATGGATTCATCGGTTTTTTTTAATAGTTTCAAAAAATCCTGGTGAGGAATATTGGCAATATGTTTTTTCGATATTGATTCGAATATGCCTGCGTCCATGAGTGGATCGCAGGCAAGCAGTTCTTCATAATTCCCCTTATAAAGCGAGACCATATTATAATTCACAGAACTGTATATCTCCATTAGATTTTTCCAGAATTCTTCTCTGGATTTGAATTCCTTCACTGCATCTTTCAAATATCCGAAGTACTTCATTGCTGCAACAGGTTGCATTCCTTTTTCACGGTACTTCAGGTCAATCCTGAGAGTCGTTGCTCGTTTGTGAACAACATCAATGTCCAGGCATTTGTTATTAACAAGGAACATTACCACAATGTGGGCTACAAAATCACGATAAAATTCATTATCACCTGTTATGGTAACAGTTGCAGTAGTCGGATTAATATAATCCATACAAAAGATGGAGATCTGGCTGTTCCAACCGGATTCGCAGCTTATTTCATTTATCCTCTTATCCAGGTCTGGTATTGTGATAATTTTCAGGGGGTCAAGCACCTCTTCAAATATTTCTTTTTCAAGTGGAATACCTTTTGTGGATTTAAGCATCCAGAGGAAAATAGGCCTTCCAAGAAGAACGTTCTTTCCTGATTCTATTGATTCTCCCCTTTCTGTTAATTCTTTTTTATCAGAGGCAATTTTTGATATTGCCTCCTCGACAGAACCATAGCGCCGAAGCGAGATCTCAGTGATATCAATGGCATCCCTTATAGCTGCACTCAGATTTCCATTGTGTTTGGTGATCAATGAATCAAGTTTCTTAAGATGAATTGGCTCCAGTGAAATATTTTTTCTAACAACCATTATACTGCCAGATTATCACTAAGTTAATCTATTATAAATCTTTTCACATTAGTGTTCAGTAAGTAATACTTCAGTAGTACAATTGTAGTAATCTACTATTTATTAGTGATACTATATCAATCATATTGCATGATGATGCATAGTTAGTGTGGAATGCATGAGGCGGGTTGGGGGAGTGGGGTTACTTTTCCCCAAGTTCTGCTTCTACTACTTTCATGATTCCGTGATCTTTCATCCAGATATTTCGGGTCGCAAGAAGATCAATTCTTTTTTTATAGAACGGCGCGTCAAGAACAAGCGACTCATATTCGCCACCTTCACCTGCGATATGAACCCTGTATTTCCTGTTAAGCGCTTTGAGGTCTTCTATCAACTTATCATCAAAGTGCCTGCCAAGCCACGCTTCATCCATCCCTGCTGCTGCTACTTTTATCATCCTGATATCCATTAAGGTGATCATTTCCCGAAGAAGCTTTTCAGGATCCATATGCCACAACGGCGCATACATTTTTATTCCGAGTTCAACACAAATCCGCCTCACGCGGGAAGCCTGGTATTCAGATTCGATAGCTCCCACCGCAACACCATCAACATTCACATGCCTCAGGGCTTTTATTAGGTCTTCGAGTTCTTTTTCCTTCTCACCTGTGGATATCTGAGAAGTGAGAGGAATCCCGCAAGCTTCTGAGATAAGCTTGGTAAGGTGGATATTTGCAGAATGAAACATGTATGAATCTTCATTTGCGGGTATTATCGTTACAAGATCTGTGACTTCATGACCTTCCTGCAATGCTTTATAAATTGCAAATGACGAATCCTTGCCCCCGGAAATAAGAGCTGCAAGTTTCATCCTGATTAATGTTTCCCTGAGGATTTTTTCTTTTCCTTACTATCTTTTCCACCTTCGAACTCATCGACATCAACGACATCCAGAGGTGTGCTTATCAACGCCTTACCTATTGTTGATTTTGCGATCCTTGCCCCATGCTCTTCATTTTCTGCATCATACACTTTCATTTCAAGCAGAATTCCCACAAGAGCGGTACCTGCTGCCATAAATACGCTGTCGAAAGCTTCGCCGCACGCCGGACAGCTAGTGGTCCCCACTTCTATTTCCACGAAGTTCAAATCAGGATTGAGCATTTTTCCAACTTCAGATATAGCAATATTCATTGCATCTTCAACACTTTCTACACTTTTCACAAGCCATGCAGCTTCAAGTGTAACTATATAATTTGACATTTTATTATTCCTCTATTAAATTGTAAACAGGTTTTCATCACTTACTTTAAAGACACCGAGTTTTACACCGGCGTCCAGCCATGCGTGTCCATAACTGAAACAGACAAGTGCATTCACCATATCCTCATCTTTGATAAAGTGCATTCCATCATCGTAATAGGAACTGGCCATATTTGAATAATCCCGGGCAACTTTACTCAAATGGGAATTTTCCTGCACCGCTATCTCAAAAGCTTTCAACGCCTTACGTAAGAGTTCTTCGTATCTTTTGACTTTTTCCGGAAGGACAGCGTGTTGTTTCACTTTTCTGTATATACAGGCAATGATATGTAAAGGTTATTGTAATTCAGTTAAATAAATACATAAGTAATCTTGCAAGCAATGAAAGAAAAAGGTAGAGGGTTTCAAGAATTCTTGGATAGATTGTGGATAGGATAGGATGTGAATCTTGATGATTTGTATTTATCCTCTACGTAGTTGATAATTGGTCTATCCTTTAATAGTATTTTTCCAATATTATACCCAAATTACATCCAAATCCTCGAATAGACTTTGTGATAGAAGTGCATAAATCAATGATCTGAAGAATTTATTGTACGATAGAAAAGTTTTAATTGAAGCTTCCCATTAAAAACACATCATGTTTGAAGAAAAAGAGATTATTATCGGACATCTTTCTACCTTATACCACACCTCTTTTATTCTCATGGGTACTGACTGGTTGGAGAAGTCCGGGATACATGCAACCTGGAAACTTTTTGCATCGGGGCCTGATATTGTTAAAGCTTTTGAAAATAAAGAAATTGATGTCGGGTACATTGGTCTTCCTCCTGCAATTATTGGTATGGATCGCGGTGTTCCAATCGTCTGCGTGGCAGGGGGACATGTCGAAGGAACTGTATTGATCGCCCGGAAAAATTATAGGACTTATACTGAACATGATGAGATCAACACTGTCATGAGACAATTTGAGGGAAAAGTAATAGGTTCTCCCCCAAAAGGGTCTATTCATGATGTCATTATAAATAATATCATAAATGCAAATGACTTGAACATCAGGGTAAAGAACTTCCCATGGACTGACTTTGTTCTTGAGGCGCTGGTAGATGGAAAGATCGATGCTGCGATCGGAACTCCATCGCTTGCTGTTGCAGCAGCGCGTGCCTGCAATGCAAAATTAATTATTCCACCGCATTTGCTCTGGCCTGATAATCCGAGTTACGGTATCGTTATCCGAAAAGAATTAATACAGTATCCTGATGTTATCCTGCGGTTCCTTGAACAGCATGAAAAAGCAAGTAATTTCATCAGGATCTGTCCAGCAGAAGCTGCAAGGCTTGTATCAAGACTGACAGGAATAGTTGATGAAAAGTTTGTCCTGGATGCTTACCGGATCTCTCCAAAATATTGCGCTGCCCTTTCAAGAGAATTTGTTGGATCAACAATGGCTTTTGTACCTGTGCTCCACAGGCTAAAATATATCTCAAAGATCATATCAGGAAAAGAAATATTCGAATATGGTTTTATTGAAAAAATCCATACAGAACAACCTCATTACAATCTTCATTCATGAGTGGTGTCTTTATAGAAGGGTTCTCTCTTTTCCATCGCGAATTCCATTAATTCTGCGATTTTCTCGGGTTCTTTGTTATTGACATCCACAAGATTATCATTTCTTAGAAGACAGGGCTTCAGCTTTCCATCAGAAGTCACCCTGAGCCTGTTACAATTTGCACAGAAATGCGAATTGTCTATGGGGCGGACAAGCTCGACTTCAATACCATCTATATGGTATTTCCTTCTCCTGTGCATTGATCGCTCTTCTATATCCGTTGCCCTTTTTTCAAGGAATTTTTCTACTTCATTGATATTTACCTGATACTGCGCCGTCTGCTGGAAATTCATCAATTCAATTAGCTGCAGGATTACCTTCCCATCATACTTTTGAATAAAATCCATCATGTCCGGAATTTCAGTATCATTTAATCCTTTCATGAGTACCATATTTAACTTGACAGGTATCAGGCCGGAGGCTACAGCAGCATCTATTCCTTCAAGTACGATTCTCACGTCACCACCTGTTACTTTCCTGTATTTTTCAGCTCGCAGGGATGGGAGACTTATGTTTATCCTGTTAAGTCCGCTCCCAGCAAGGTCATTTGCTCTTTGTGCAAGAAATGTACCGTTGGTTGTAGCCGAAATATCCTTCAATTCCGGAAGAGCTCTGAGGATATTTTCAAAATCATTCCGCATTAA
Source organism: Candidatus Methanoperedens sp. (assembly GCA_049301735.1). Lineage (GTDB taxonomy): Archaea > Halobacteriota > Methanosarcinia > Methanosarcinales > Methanoperedenaceae > Methanoperedens. The sequence continues at coordinate 902 of JBAQLI010000136.1, read as the reverse complement.
AGGTTCGCCCCCTGAGAACTTCACTTTATTAACCCCGAATCTCTTTGAAGCCTTCACGATATTAGCTATGGTTTCAACACTCATCTCATTATTGGTATAACGCGTCTCACCTTCACGATGGCAATAAATGCACTTAAGATTGCAGCGGTTTGTGATGGAAATTCGCAGGCTCTTTATTGTTCGTCCATAAGCGTCTGTTAATTGCATAGCTGCGGTCATGATAAAATATGAAAAAATATTGGAGCATCATCCACCCGTCACTACTCTTAATATTTCAACATTATCGGGTGTAACTTTTTCATCAAGTGGCACAGGGTTGCCTCCCCTGAACACGAGAACGATTTCTGAATTAATATGAAGAGATTCAAGAAGCTCTTCATAAGTTGATGCTGATGGGACGTCCAGGTTTTGTTCTTTAACACCTCCTGACAGGATTTTTACTTTTATCTTCAATTTAGTCCTCAGGGAGTTCCGCTACTTCCACTTCTTTCTTAGTCAAATCCCCAAGATGCTCACCCATCAATTTAGTATCCAATATCTTCTGTTTCTTTTCGCCTTTTCGTTCCAATTCTCTCTTTTTAAGTTTTGACATATTCTTACCTCGCATCTTTTCGATTTTAGAAATAATGTTTGACCATTGGAAAATTGCATGAAAACATAATGAATGGTTCTAAATAATTGTTATATCTAATACATACTTGGATTCATTCATTTATTAAGTTATTGTTAGGTCTCATTCATTCAACCCATCTTCCCTAAAACGTCCTTTTTCGTCCGTTGCGCTGGGGTGCAGGGGTAGCGGAGGCTCGTGTCTTCAGACATGAGAGGAAGCGTACCCCGCCTTCATGCAGTATCGAAATATTCATAGGTTCTTCAATCATATTCCCTCTTGTGTTCTTTGA
>JBAQLI010000135.1:0-64681 GCA_049301735.1 Candidatus Methanoperedens sp. | reverse complement strand
GGCTCATAGATGAAAGCAGTGCCAAAGAGATCAAATCTGCAGATACATATGGCGTATTTGAAGTACGTGGTACAACCGGTACCATTAACATGACTAACAAGAACTCAGTTAGTTTGAGCAGCAACTCGGAAACAACCCTCATGGGTGAACTTAAATTCAAGATAGCTGACAACAGCTCTACCTTGAGATTCTACCCCAAGATTGACTACGTGATCGGGAATGTAACACCAGAACCAACAGGTACAGCAGTAACAACTCCGAAAGGAACTGTTAAGGCCACACCTGGTGCGACCTCAACCCTCACAGTAGTTCCGACAACACCCAAACCAACCGGACCAGTAGTAACAGAGACTGCCAAACCAGTCACAACAACTCCAAAAGAGCCGGGCTTTGAGTTAGTATTCGCAATCGCAGGCTTGCTCGCAGTAGCATTCCTCGTATTGAGACAGAGAAAGTAAATTTAAAATCCGAAGGGATTAATATTAATCCCTTCACTTTTTTTTTATTGTGTTTTATTGAACCATTGAGCCAAACTATAAATCCTCTTATTCTAACATTGGATTTGATGGACAAGATCGCATGCTCTGTAAATTCATTGTATGAGAAATACCCCTACCCCTCTCTTCCAATTCGCAATGAAAACGACCTCGTAAAAAAACTCCATGCCAACGTGATGTCAAAAATCCTTTCTTCAGCAGGATTAGATCCAGCCTCATTATCAGGAAAAGAAATCCTTGATGCTGGCTGCGGCACTGGAGAAAAGTCCTGTTACTTTGCATATCGCGGGGCAAAAGTGACCTCAATAGATCTGAGTTGTTCCTCACTTGCAAAGGGAAAAAAACTTGCACAGGATTTCAATCTGGAGGTAGATTTCAATAGATGTGATATCATGGATTTTAAGACCCAAAATAGGTTTGATCATATCTTCTGCATGGGGGTGCTGCATCATACAAATGATCCTTACGGGCGATTCCGGGTACTTTCGGATCTGTGTAAACCCGGAGGAACAATAACGATCGGATTATATAACAGGTATGGGCGTTTTCTTCACAGGGCAAAAAGGATGTGGATAAAACTGAACGCAGGAGAAGATATTGACCGGCGGATGTCGTTTGTTGAGAGGTCAATATACGGGAGAAAATTCAAAAATATTCATGAACAGGCTTATGCAGCTGATAAATACGCTAATCCTTACGAAAGTTATCATTCGGTCATTGAAGTGATCCAGTGGTTCAATAAGAACAATATCTCGTATATAGGGTCATATCCTCATACTGATATTGGCTATTTTGGATCTTTTTTGACACAGTTGAAATGGTTCAGAAGTAAGAACGGGTTTTTCATAATTTCAGGAAGGAAAAATTGAAATTGAAAGACAAATGGCGTTTTATTGATCTTGATAAAATTGATGGTTTCAAAAGTGCAGCGCTATTTGAATCTATTGCAAAACATGTTGGTCTTGGCCTTTCTCCTGACACTATCTTTTTCTGGCGCGTGAGATCGCCGGTAATATATCTTGGTTATCACCAATGTGTAGAGGATGAAATTAATATTGGTTATTGTATCGAAAACAATATCGGGATAGTACGAAGGATACTGGGAGGAGGATGCGGATTTTGCGATGGGGACCAGATACTTTTCTCTTGTATTGGTAAAGAGGGCGGCATCATACCTCCTGATATCCAGGCTGCTTATGAAAAAGTACTTGGAGGGGTGGTGAATGCTTTAATAACACTTGGCGTTGGAGGTGAAATTGAACCTGCACGAAATGCTGTTTATTCAAAAGGCCGAAAGATTTCAGGAAACGCACAGGGACGTCTTGATGGAGCAGTGCTGGTCAATGGAAGCCTCCTTATGGATTTTGATTTCGGGCTTATGGACAGTGCACTTAAAAATCCCACCAAAAACCTTTATCCTGTAGCAACTGCACGGGAAGGGATGATAACCCTGAAAGATATGGGAATAATGGATATCGATCTTGTGAAAAAAGCGTTGAGGGAGGGTTTTGAAACAGCGCTTGGCATAGGAACATATCCGGGAATACTAACAGAAAATGAGATCAATACTGCAAATCAATTATTGGGGAATTATAAGAGTCATAACTGGATATACAGGATGGATATTAAGCGCTCACAGCGGAAAATTTCTTCCTTGCGTCTTCCTCAGTGAGCCGGATAACATCTCTTACAGGGATACCTGACTCCTTTGAAACTCTCTTACACTCTTCAAATTCTGCGGATATATTTAGCAAAACACCCCTCAAATCCCTGGCGATTTTTACTGAGATCTCAAACTCTTTGCCATTTAGAATAATTGAAACTTTATCCATTTCTCTTTGCGCGATCAACCTGTGTTTTATTGGTATTATCCTCACGCCAAGAGAACCTGTTTCCTCGATGATCTTCCTTGCAAGGCCCGGTGAATCCTCAGGTTTTGAGATCACCTGGATAATATGGCCGCTTCGCCCTTTTTTCATGGTTGCAGGAATAATAGAGACATCTCTTGCTCCTGCTGTCAATAATTCTTCGATCAAGTGCCCCAGCACCTGGCCTGTGACATCATCTACATTTGTCTCAAGCATTTCGATCATATCTGTAATAAGCGCATCATCTATCTCGCCTTTTATAATTCGCAATACGTTGGGGACAGAAAGGTTTTTGCTTCCTGCCCCATAGCTTATTTTGTGCGCTTTTATCACTGGAATTATTCCCAACTCATTTACAAAACGGGCAAGAAGGGCCGCTCCCGTGGGGGTGAGCAATTCCCCATAAACCGGCCCCATCTGCCAGGGCAGGGAATATTCCTTTAAAATCTCAAGCGCTGCGGGCGCAGGTACGGGAAATTTCCCATGTGAGATCTCAATAAATCCCATTCCAACGGATATAGGTGTGCAGTAAATCCGATAATCCTTTAATCCCAGGTCATTGAATGCAGTACATGCCCCTATAATATCCGCAATCGCGTCTTCCTGTCCCAGTTCATGGAAATGCAGTTTTTCAAGAGTTGTTCCATGTATCTTTGCCTCAGCTTTTCCAAGGATATTAAAGACTGCAATTGCATCAGCAATAACAATAGAAGGAAGATCCAGGGCTTTTATCCTGGTAATGATTTCCGATAATGCAAGGCTACCTTCTTTCTTCGTTGAAACGTCAACCGAGCAGGCAGAAATCCCTTTCTTGTTCGATCTGGATATTTCAACGCCGACATTAGCGGCAAGCTCCATTGCTGTTTTGATTTTCCCTGCATCTGCTCCAAGATCGACAAGAGCAGCTATTGTCATATCACCAGAAGCTCCGCAGAAAGGATCAAAAATGATAGTTTTCATCTTGCTAACTCACCATCTTAATGACTTATATTCTCACTATGATTTATAAGAACTTTCTGGACTTATAAAAGAAATAACCTATCACGCCTATTGTAATAACAGGTGAGACCCATTCTGGTATGTGAACTCCGAAGCTGTCAAGCACCATTATTATCCCGAGGAAAAATATCGAATACATTGCACCATTTTTTAGAAAGATGTATCGCTTCACGTTTTCAATATTCTTTAAAGTCAACTCACGGACAACAAAAGCCCCTATCCCGTTACCGATGAGGATCAGGGGGACTGAAAGGGTGAACGCAAAAGCGCCAACAACGCCGTCTATTGAAAAGGTGGCATCTATCACTTCAAGGTACAGGATCTTGCTCCAGTCACTCATGTTCCCGCCCATTAACGCCTTTTCCTGCTGTTCAGCATTTTGTTTAAATCCGTGGGTTATAAAAAATGCCGTTGATCCCACAACTGCACCTAATGCCATAAATGGATGCTCTTTTAATGCGAGGTAGACGATTACAGTGAGAATTATGGAAACAACCGCAAAGAACCAGACCCCATGTTTATGGAAGAATCGCTCGCCGCGAAGACCATAATTTTTAGTTTCAATAAAAAGCCAGTGGAAGAACAGGAATATAAGGAAAACGCCTCCCCCGACAAGAAGGAAAGGAGACGATTCTTCGATAGCCTTTGCGATATCAGGATTATCACTAAAAGTAGCTGTGAATGCATTAACAGGTCCAAGAGCCGGATTTGTTGCCCATACAATAAGCCATGGAAGCATCCCCCTTACAGCAAAAACCGCAATAAACAAACCATATATCAGGAACCATCTCCTGGCTCGCTGAGACATTGTTGAAAGAACTTCAGCGTTAATTACTGCATTGTCGATACTGCTGATGGTCTCAAATATTATGAGACCTACGATAGTCAGGATAATTGAGAATAATTCCATTTAGTGCCCAGCCTTTTTGATTTAGTGTTAATAGCTCTTTTACGGATAAATTTTTGCTCCGAGTAAACAAACATTAAATAGGATAAGCAATATTAATTAACTCAATATATATAAGAGACTGATATATGGTACTAGAAATATCTGAGGATAAAGCATTCACAGATGCTTTTATCTGGATCAACAAAGGCAATACGCTTGTGGAAACCGGAATGTATTCAGAAGCCATCCAGTGTTATGATAAAGCACTTGAAATAAATCCGGTAATGGCTGATGTATGGAATAATAAGGGTCTTGCCCTGGCAAGAATTGCCAAATATGAAGAAGCTGTGACGTGTTACGATAAAGCGATAGACCTGAGGCCGGATGATGAAGAAGTGATATATAACAAGGGTATCGCACTTGCCCATCTCGGACGGACAAAAGAAGCTATAGAATGTTATGATAAGATACTTGAAAAGAATCCCCTGGATGCTGGCGCATGGTGCATCAAAGGTGATATATTATTTGAAAGCGGGGACTTTGAAGGGGCGCTTCAGGCTTATGACCGATCGGTAGAGGCAAATTCCAGAGATGAGACTGTATGGAATAACAGGGGATTGACTCTTGTTAAACTCAATCGTTTATCCGAAGCTATAGAATCTTACGATAAAGCTCTTGAAATTAACCCGAAAGTTGAGAAAATATGGAGTAATAAGGGGCTGGCCATCGCAAAAATGGGACAGGACTGTGAACAAATAGATTTACAAAAGATAGCTTCAGCCATACCCAAAGAAGAGAAAACGCTTGAAGAAATGCAGGTTTACACGGATATTGAACCCGATCAAATTGAATTTTCCATGACTGATGAGCCTGTTAAACCTTTATCCAAGCCTGTTATTGAAAATCAAGCTGAACAAGCAAATGAATCAGAACATGTGATTGCAATAAAGGTTAAAGACCCTGTTGAACCTTTATCTGAATCTGTTATTGGAAACTCTTTCGAAACTATAATTGAACCCAAACAAATTGAAGTGCATGAAATCCCTGAAGAATCAAAGGATTACCTTATCAAGGGAAATTCATATTTCTCAAAGCGAAAATACATCCAGGCCATTGATTATTTTGACATATCAATCAGGATAGATGCGCAAAATAGCATTGCATGGAATAATAAAGGACTTGCTCTTGCAAAGCTGGAAAAAATTAATGAAGCTCTGGCCTGTTATGAAAAAGCTCTTGAAATAACTCCAGATGACCATGTCTTTTTAATTAATAAAGGTAATATTCTTTATAAAAAGGGAAATCCTGGAGACGCTTTAAAGGCTTTTCAATTAGCTTATGAATTAAATCCGCAAAGTAATAATGCAATAAAAGGTATGGAACTTTGTCTTAAGTCACTAAAAAAATCTATGAAGAAAAAGAAATAGCCTTATTCTTTTTTATTTTGTATATAGCCTACATTTCGCACATGCCCGGAATAAATTTGATATTTAGAAATAATTAAGCTGCGGCATATCAATTAAAAATTGCATGGCATAAAAAATGCACATAATCATTTATGACAGGATTTACAGGATCGACAGGATACGATTTATATTATCCTGTAAATCCTGTTCATCCTGTCTGAAAAAACGCAATTTTATTACATAGATAAATCCTAAATTTATCGCATCATGTGCGAAATATGATTTATTCTTTTAAATCTCTGCTATCAAAATGATAGTATCGTATGTAAATCCCAGCTTCCCGTTCTCAATTTTTACTTGGAGACCAGTACTGTCATTGTAATTGGCAACACTTCCGGTCATCAAACTCCTGATTTTTATGATTGTTTCTTCATCAGTTCCCGCGCGTTTTATCCATTCATCGAAATCCTGGAGAATCTCCCAGTGTGATATATGTTTGATCACTGCTCCCATATCCTCAAACATATTTTTTATTTCACTCAATGAATTAATACGAACATGTGACGGGTCACGCATCTTTTCAATTTCATTATGGAAGTTACTTTTTTCAGGGTCTTCTGATGAGACACCATCCACGAGCACTATGGTCTGCCTGCAGACGCGTCTCATTTCAAGTAAAGCTTTTTTTGGATCAGGAAAATGATGGAATGCAAACCTGCATGAAACGATATCGAATGCACCATCCGGAAAAGGCAATGATTCTACATCGCAAAGAAGGAAATCAATATTATCGAGTCCTGAATTTTTCTGCTTTTCCCTTGCATGAAGCAGCATATTGCGTGTAATGTCACAGCCTGTGACATTTTTTGTTTTTTTTGCAAATTCAAGCGCAAGAAATCCTGAACCTGTGGCTACATCCAGAACTCTTTGATTCTCTTTTATTCCTGTTATTTCAACTATTTTTGAAAGATGGAAACCATCCACAAAAATATTGCCTTTTGAGTAAGCTTGCGCCTGTTTCCCGAATTGCTTTATTGCGCTTTCTTTAATTCCCATTGCAGGGGACACAGTAGTAAAAGATAAATAATTTGTGTACATGAGCTGTGGGACAAAAAAGGGATGATCGTATTATCAATAGGAAGCTTTAAGTAAATGTTATAAATATATAACATAAAGTTAGAAGTACGCAACAAAGATGATTTTATGAAAATGAAAAATAAAATAAGTATTGCAGTTGCTGTGGGCTTTCTTGCTCTGGGGATGATATTGAGCAATTATCCAGGCAGTGTAAGCCCTGAAATATTGTCAGGCACATTCGCAGTTGGGCTATCGATGCTATTCGTAAGCCTGTACAAGCATTTCAAGTATGGCGAGGGAGTAGAGCAGGATGAAAGAACAAGAAAAGTAATGTATCGCGCACTGGCTGGCTCCTGGTTTGCCACGTTAATTCTGACAACGGTATTGATGTTTGCGGACAGGCTTAACATAAGTCTGGATATTCGGGGCGCTTTAAGCATTGTCTTTTTCTTCATGGTGTTTACTTTCAGCGCGCTTAACTGGTACTTTGAGAAAAAAGAGGATATGTAATGAAAACCCGTATCAAGGAGTTTCGAGCAAAATACGACCTGACCCAGGAAAAGCTTGCAGAAAAAGTCGGGGTCAGGCGCGAGACTATTGTTTTTCTTGAGCAGGGAAAATACAATCCATCGCTGAAGTTAGCGCATGATGTTGCTAAAGCGCTGAAATCAAAAATTGAGGAGTTATTTATTTTCGAAGATGAGTGACCCACCCTTTCGAGGGGCTTCCTACGAGTATGCTGATGATGCTTGTTTCGGCAGCATCAGCCCTGTTTGTCGTAGATTATCAACAAATTGCTGGTAGCCAGTCCACATGGCATTTTGTGATAGAAACCGTAACATAATAAAGATAGCACTGTTTCTATCCCTATCAATCATGTTCCCACAATCACATTCCATAGTACGCTTCCAGATAGGCATATCGTGTTTCTTTCCACAAACATAGCATTTCTTTGAAGTGTATCGTTCATCGATTTCTATTACTTTTTTACCTATAAGTGCTGCCTTGTAGGTTAGAAATCCAACAAACTGAGATAAGTATCCTGTATTTTGAGTTGACCTGTTCAGGCTTTTTTTAGCCTTCTTTGATAATTTTGTCGTCCTGGATTGAGCCATTTCCTTAACATCAAGGTCACCGACTATGATTGTATTGGCTTTAGTATTATCTACCATTTTTCGTGTGAGTTTATGCTGAATATCCTTTATCTGATTGCTGCATTTGCGAGTCAGTTTATTCTTCGCTCGATTTAGCCTCTGCCAATGCTTGCTGCCTTTTATGCAATGATCTCTTCGTGCCTGGAGTTCATCGACTTTCGGATTCCAGTATTTATCGTGTCTTGGATTGTCAGATTCATAGAACTTACCCTGTGTGTTTATAGCGGTTGCTGTTTTTGTGATCCCAAGGTCAATTGCCTGATACAATCCGTTATCGATATACGGTTTTTCAGGAACGTCATGAACAATTCCAAGATAATATTTTCCTTCAACCTGATAGACATTTACTTGATAGACTTTATTATATTTTCGCAATAATTCAAATACAAGAGGCACTTCGTTGTAATAGTGGGATAATGATATTTCCTGTCCTTTGATCGTGAACCCGGATTGATTATACATCATTGTGGTAAAACGGTCTTTACCCTTGAATCCGGGTGGATGTGCATTGGTATCACCGTTCTTTTGTTGTTTAAAAAACGAATTATAATCAGCATTGAGAGTTCGAATAGCCATCTGCAAGACTTTTGAATATACCACTTTATATTTTGGATACTTTTCTTTTATTCCCGGAAGATCGTTTTGCTGTTTTTTGTAATCAACGTTATAATACGGTTTTCCCGAGGGGAATACTCCAAAATCGGCTCTGAGGTTATTGAGTATCCATTCTTTCCTTCTTTCTGCAAGAGCGAAGTTATAGATCAGCCTGCATTGCTCTGAAAGATACCATAATACTTCTTCCTGTATTGATGTTGGGTATATTCGGACTTTTTCAGTTAGCTGCATACTATTTCTCACCTTGATTCTCAATGTATTTATTTAATTGTTCTAACGTGACCTGTCCGGTTGTTGCTAAGAAATATGATGGTGACCAGAAAGCATCACCCAATAACTTCTCTTTTATTTCGGGAAAAGTTCGTCTTATTTCTCTGGATGTTATGGTTTTTATAGCATTCAGATATTTTGGTATTTCAAGAGTGGGTTTTGATTTGAAAATCATGTGGAAGTGGTCAGTATCACAACCAATATCTATTACCTCTACCTGAAAAGTTGTGCTGATCTCATGTATTTTTAGTTTCAATAGATCAATTATTTTTTCGTTATCGAGTGCCTTTTTTCGATACTTTACAACTTGAACTAAATGGTACTGCAAAGTATATACGGCATGAGAACCACGATCAAGTTTGTATTGCATAGTTATATATAATTCTATGTAACTATATAGTTATTTCGATGTTATGTGCTCATTTCCAAGGGGTACTATTCACTCCTCTCTCAGAAGAGGACTTCTCTATCCTTTGACCCCACGAGTTAAAAAACGTTACATTGATTAGAATCCAGGTGAATCTGCATTGCATTATATTAAAACGTGAAATTTAGAATGCATAAGAAAAAAAGATCAATCAAAACCGGTCTTCCACCAGGGTCATTGATCCATATCGGGGAGAAAAAAGCTGAACGAGTAAGGATCAGGATCCTTGATTATGACGAAAATCAATTTGAGGAAAAAGAGGCTAAGACGATTGAGGAGTGTTTTCCCTTCAAAGATAAGCCAACGACCACATGGATAAATATTGATGGCCTGCACCAGGTTGATATAATAGAAAAGATCGGAAAAGAATTTGACTTCCATCCTCTTCTTCTTGAAGACATCCTGAATACAGAGCAGCGCCCCAAAATCGAGGATTTTGAAACCCACATCTACATTGTCCTGAAAATGCTTTATTATGATGATAAAACAAATGAAATAACCTCAGAGCAGATCAGCATAATTTTTGGGCACAATTTTGTAATTTCGTTCCAGGAAAAAGAAGGCGATATTTTCGATCCTATAAGAGAAAGGATCAGGACTGGTAAAGGCCGTACCAGGAAGATGGGGCCGGATTATCTTTCTTATAGCCTGATGGATTTCATAGTTGACAGCTATTTTTCAATTCTTGAAAAAATGGGAGAGAATATAGAAGATGTTGAAGAAACAATGATAACCAATCCAAAACCGGCAACATTACATGGAATTCATTCTTTAAAAAGAAAGATGATCTCATTGCGAAAGTCGGTGTGGCCTTTAAGAGATGTTCTCAGCGCCCTTGAAAGATCCGATTCTTCGTTGATCCAGGAACCCACGCGGATATATCTTAAGGACGTTTATGACCATACAATCCAGGTAATTGATACGGTAGAGACCTACAGGGATGTGCTATCGGGTATGCTTGATGTCTATCTTTCGAGCATCAGCAATAAAATGAATGAGATAATGAAGGTTTTGACGATAATTGCAACAATATTTATTCCCCTTACTTTTATAGCTGGTGTTTATGGGATGAATTTTGAATTTATGCCTGAACTCAGGTGGCGCTGGGGTTATCCTGCTATCTGGGCTGTAATGATCTGTGTAGGAATTTCAATGCTGGTTTATTTTAGGAAAAAGAAATGGATATAAAAGAAATGGATATAAATGTTGAGATAATAGAGGTGCTTTAATGAGATTTCTTTATGGGGATTCGACTGAATTCCAGATGCAAATAGATTTTCTGAGACTGCTGAACAATTTTGTAGAGACAAGTGTTAAAACTATAAAATTTGAAAATGCTGTTTTTGATTTCAAAGAAACGATAATAGAACGCAGAAGACTTAAGAATTCTGTTACAGATGAGATGGATAAATTTATCCTTGCAGTTGAGAACGCGATTGAGGGAGCAGTTGCCAGAAGTAAAGAGCAGGAAACGATCGTTAAATATGCAGACAAGAGCAAAGAATATTTGAAAACATTCATAGAAGAAGGTAAGACAAAGTTCTCGGATGAAATATTCAAGGAAATCGTGCAACTTGAAAAAAAGATCGAGGAGGCAAACGAGGAGAACAGGAAATTATTGGAGACATTCTTTATCTACGATCCCATACCTGCAACAGGCAAAAAATATACTATCAAAGCTGTAGAAAAAGGTTACTCTGCAAACGTACAGGTAAACTGTGAAGGTGGAATTTCCTGCCTTTTTTACATTGCATCATCAGAATCCGAGTTCTGGAAAGGTCATGCAAGAGCCCGTGATTTTGTAAAAGGTATCGAAATTCCTGCCAGGATGAAAAAATCTTTTCTTAAAAAAGAACTTGTGCCGGATAATGTGAGCATCGATGATTTTCTTCTCAGTGATCTTATTCTTTTTGATAAAGAGCTTGAAGTCGTTTTCAGGAAAAGATCCGGCATCAGGGCTGAACAATTCAGATTGAAAATGATTTTAACAGAAGAATTTTCAGTTGAGGTGTCCTATACAGAGGAGAATGGGGTAGAGACGAGCATTAATGCTGTTCCTGAATTGAAAAATGAATTAAATATGTTAAGACTTCAAGAACTGGGGGAAAAAATTGCCGAAAAAACGAATGATCTTTATGTTAAGAAACAAAAGTTAGAGACCATTTTCCTGGAAGAAAAGGATATTTTTGAGGAGAATCTTGTTTTTGAACTCATGCAGAAGGTCGCGGGAATATTCGCTCCCATTGTGGCAGAGATAAAAAAACGCAGTCCTTCTGGCGAAGAACTGTCTCTTAAATCCGAAGATGAATATGGCGGAAGACATGAAATATATCTTAAAAAATCAGAGGTAAAGGATAAGCTCAATGCGATAGAAGAAAAGGGTCAAAAGTTGTTAGAGATCCTGGTGCTGTAAAGAACAGCAAAATAAAAAAAGGAATGAATTTACCTTAGGTAAATTCATATTGTATATTTCATTTCTTTTATCAGATCTTCTCCAGTCGTACATTATCAATGTAGTACGTGTCTCCTGCTTTCGCAAATGGTGCAAGCCAGAACATTAAACGTCCATCGGTTACCACACCTGCAAAACCAGTTGTATCAAATTCAGTCGTAAAGGACTGCCAGCTCGTGCCAAGATTTGCTCTATAGGATAAACCGTAGTTGGTATATGGTGAACCGTGCTTAATTAAATTCACACTCAGATCATGTCCAGACGTCGAATATGCTGAAAAAATCAGCCGATAGCGTGTGTTTGGTTCCAGTGGTATCCCCTTCTGATATAATTGGATATTCGTACCGCCACTATTTAGAACAATATTTGCAGAATTAGATCCCTCAGAGGCTGGTGGGCCTGTGGTGAATGTCCCGGTTCCATTTGTATAGAATTTCCAGGGAGCAGTATCGAATTCAAACCCGGGGTTCTTGATAATATTGGGTGTGCTGACAGTACCTGCTGAAAGTGATTTTACATACTCTACCAGGTCTCCCTTCTCCTGAGCTGTCAGGTTCAGATTAAAGAAGGTGTTATAATGATCTACTACGTCCAGCAATGTCTTGAAGCGCCCGTCATGGTAGAAGCGGCCCTTGTTCTCCGGCTTCATGAATAAACCGTTCTCGCGCACGAATATGCCCGCAAGGTTCATGGTCTTATATACTCCATCCGGCGCCCGGTCTGCCTGGAAACTGTCTATACCGATTTCAGATGGCTTATGCAGGTTCCATCCTGGCTCGGTCCAGAGCGGTTCTACATGGCAGTTGTTGCACTGCGCCTTTGTGCTGAAAAGCTCATCTCCGCGTTCAGCAGCCTCCTTATCAAAGTCTACACCAGGCTCTGGCACAGGCGATGGAATAGCAAGCTGATAGAACTGAAGAGCTGGAAGTTTGGATGTGATCAGGTCATCATCAGGATCGGTTCGTATGTTTCCGAATCCATTGGCAGCAGCTATCGGGAACTTGGTTGTGTCGTTCAATCTGGGATCATAGAACACTCCTTTCCCGTGCATTTCAAGATTGGCAACAAAAGCGTTCCAGTATGGTACAGAACCCCATGCGCCTGTCCAGGTATGCTGGTTGAAACCTGCAAGTCCGAAAGCGTCCGGGATCAATGTGGCACCGGATACGTTCGTCCCTGTTACAACGCCATCAGTAACTTGTTCAGGATTAAACGCCTTGCCATCCAGGAACAGTTCGGCATCGAATTTCCCGGGGCCCCAGCTGTTAAGCACTGTTCGCACTGTGGGTTCGGGAACTCCCAGAAGATCGGCCACTGGCGTAAGATCAGGAGAAAGATTTACAATTGCGCCTACATTGAGGTCATGATTTGCCCAGCCGTCCAGCCTGTGCCCGATGCCCGGAGCAAATGAATCATCAACTGTTGAATGGCAAATAGCACATGTAATCCCGACTGTGCTCAGTTTCCCATTATTATCAAATGAACCGTTAACACCAACAACTGCGTTGAGTTTAAGCAGAGCAAGTGTTGTAGCAGGATCATCAAGATCTACCTTTCCTTTTTCAAGGTCTTTGATCAAGTTCCTGGGAAGTGCATCCACATCAACTTTTAAGCCCACGGCCAGTGCGGTCTTCGGGCTGACGCCCGGTCCCACCCCTCCGTTTGCTGCGCCTGCAATGGCCTGATGTATTTTAAGAGTGTCACCCCAGAATGCCTCGTCGCCGAAAGTGTCAAAGCGAAAGATTTGCCTGCCCTCCATAAGCATTCTGTTCGCATTTGCAAGAATCGGGTCTTCTTTCATTTTCCCGGGAACATTCATAATCCTGTTATCCGTGCTAAATTTATTGTCATCAATTTGTTGCGAATTTTCATTAATCTGATTCACTGTAGTTTCCTCAGAAGTTGCACTTACTGCATTGAAGCCAACAACACCACCCCCGACAATAAGGATAGCAACTAAAATACCAAATATGTATCTCTTACTCATATAATCCTCCACTTTACCTTATATCAGAAAATTCTGACAGTAATACTATAAAACATTACTATATATACTTTTTTCTGACCGATGCTGTAAAGTTGTCGGTTGATGTAGTATGCTGTAAATCTTCGGTTGATAATTGTATAGTATTGTAATTTATATCTTAAAAGATATACAGAGTGTTAGTATATGATTGATTTAACTACCCAAAAAATTATATTAATTCATGATATAATAATTGAATTAGATAAAGGAACCTCAGACTACTCTCCGGGAGTTCGTGATTTAGGAACACTTGAACACCTTATCGAATTCCAGATTAGCCCCAATAATAGTGTTTTTTTAAACGCTGCATTTGCATTAGACTCGATAACCAACAGGCACGCTTTCAATAATGGAAATAAAAGAACTGGTTTTGGGGTGGCATCTATTATTTTAGAATCTGAAAGATATCATGTAACTGCAAGCCGAGCAGATAGGATGAATTTTTTGCTAAAAATCGCTCGATATGAAACCACTGTAGAGGATATAGAACATTGGCTTAAAGAAAACACGTATAAAATGAATAATATACAATTTAAGCTTCATACTATTAAAAATGACATTTTATATTATATTTTTAAAACAATATTGAAAATTTTCAATAGTCAAAAAGAAAAATGAAAGTAATTAATCATAATTTTGATAACATCTTTAATAATTTACGATTTTCTGCGATATAATTATTAAGAAGAGTTCTATCATTCGATGTCAAGACTTCCATTTCAGGTTTTGGGCTTCTAAGAAGTTTTCTATTTGTCTTGTTTATCATATCAAATCGTCCTTTTCTTTTTAGTTTCTATCTTTTAAGTATATGATTCGTCGTTATATATAGTTTTTTACTTTTTAGTTGTGCGGCTTGCATTATGAATCAACGTCAGCCATTTATTATCCCCTTCGACTAATCCACATACTTCAGCTGGAGCGTTCTATAATTCTCCTTTTTCTAACTTCTTTTCCAAAGTCTTGCGTAAATTGTGCTCATGTTTTTTATACGAATTTGTTTCGAGTTCTTTATTCAAATCTTTTAGGAATTGTTCTCTTAAAGTATAATACCCGCTCGTCTCTTTCTCATCCACAAACATTCTAATCCACCTCTATTTCTAATTTATTTAACTTGTCATGGTTTTTACCGTATTCCAGTTCCTCCTTATATATACCGTCTAATACAGTAATATTATCATTAGAGAGCTTTTGCATCCCCCCAGCTTTTAAAACTAAAAGTTTCTGTCTCTTTACCAACTCCCTCACTAACCTCCGCATTTTTTTTTAGCCTTATAAACGCTATAAATAGTAGGTAATAATTGATTTGTTTTCGAGTGTTTTTGAAATAGTAATGTATTTGCGGCTTGGGTCGCTCCAGAACCAATTGCATGGAAATTCATAGCTCTGAAATCAACTACCCCACTTTCTTCGATATGTGATATTTGGGCAAGAGAATCGATAAATCCAATCAATAAAATTTGGGTTTTTAAATTAAATTCTGCTACTTTTTGTAGTATATTGTTTATATATGGATTTGGAATTTCTTTTTTTAATGAATCTATCAAGAATTGTTGATTTATACCAAATGAATTAAATATCTCATTTTCAATAACTTCTCTTCTTTTATCTTTAATATTCTGAATATTTGTTTTTTTATTAATTCATAATTTTTACAATCATCATTTAACTTAATTAAATCCCCAAACATCAATGCTTGCCCTGCCAGCATTGCAACAGTATCATTATTTATTTGGCAATATTTGATGATACTATGCTCAAATTGACCTAAAGCTGTTGTCACCATATGGTCAGTTGAAAAAACAATATACTCTTTATCCTTTTCTTTGGCTATTGCAGCTATACATATGGTCATGTTTTCTTGATTTTTTTTATCCAATAGCCTTCGCTACAAAATAAAGATGCATTACACCTCTCAATCTAATGTTGTATATAATAGTATATAATTTTGTCGTTAGTAGTTAGTAGCAATATTACTAATATTGTTGAGATTATTATCATTATTATACTAATCATTATGTCTTTTACATATATATAATTTTACATAGAGGTATCAACTGAATTTTGACAGGTTAAGAAAACAACCGAAGATTTGACAGAACCTTCTGACCGGGTGCTGTAAAGTTGTCGATAGATAATATTATTATATTAAGTAAATCATAAGCAGTTGCCTTTCTTAAAATAGTGCTTTCTCTCTAACAACCGCAGAATTGACAGAACCCAAACCTCTACTTCACGTTCTTCCCTTTTTTCAACCCCTCGATCACTGCATCATACCTCTGGCAGATCCTCTTTACAACATCCTTCTCTGCATTCTTGTGTGTGGGTATCAGAATATCGGCCCCTGTGCCGATCTCCTTCCCTTCACTCGATGTTCCGTAATCAGGCGCTATCTTTATGCCATCCGCTGAAATCCCCAGGCCCATTTCATTGATCATCCGCGATACCATTTCTGTCTGAGGCATGACTTTTGCAGTTATGAAATTGGCTTTATCAATATACTCATCCTTTAATTCCGAAATGTACTGGATGCTTTCCTTTACTTTTCTTTTGCTTCCGTATTCTGCAAGGATATTGATGGAGTTGATAATATCTTCAAAAGTTGTTGCCTGGATCTCAATTATTCTTCCGTCAAAGATCTTGCTCACTCTTTCCTTATATCCTTTTGAAATTACAAGAACACCCATCTCTTGTATGCGGTCATGCTCCTCTTCCGTAGGTGTATACGGATTGATCACGTTATATTCTGCTATACCACAAAGCTCCATCAACGATTCATACATTGGGCTTACGCCGATCCCCTGCTTTCCGAGCCACTTGTCAAGGCCCATTTTCTGCTCCCTGGCAAGCTCTATGATCTTTCTTTTTATAGCTTCAGGATCGCCGGATTCAAGGTTAAAATACTCCGCAAATCTCTGCGTGGTCGCAAGAAGCCGCGTTCTTCCGTGCTGGACCGCCGAGATAAAACCGCTTTCTTCAAGTTCCCTCACATGATCATAGGTCGCAGGACCTCTCCTATCAACAAGTTCTGCTACTGTTATGGGCTGATGATATGCTATCATGGCAAGTGTCCGGAGAACTGGCGAGCGCAGCTCTTTAGGCGCTATTGACCGAACCTTTTCAGCAAATTCCGGTTTTACCTGCATTATGAACCTGCTATCCATTTCCTTTATTTCAATAGCACTATCGCGCGCTATGTATTCATCTGCCAATTGCTGGAGCAACTCCCTGACATTCTTTCCCCGCACCAGGTTCTTAAGCTGTCCAATATCAAGGGGCTCACCGGATGCAAAAAGCGCAGCTTCCAATATCTCCTTATCTCCGCTCATGATGCTGCCCTGCTTATGAAAAGTTCACCAAAGAATTCTTCCTGTTCGATCCATATCTCCTTTCTCGTAGCAAGGAATAAAATCGCAAGATAAGCCATTAACATTCCCGTCCTGTCAAGTGGAGAGGACAAATCTGAAAATTTAATAGATTTTTGTTTTTCCAATAATTCATTTAATATTAATCTCATCTTCCCAATCCTGCTTTCTATATCTTCATCATGGGCCACTGAAAGAACATCCTCAAGAGTTGCCCTGATCTCATCCTTTTTATTGTCAACGCGATTAAGCCTCTTTTTTTCAAATGCTTCTGCCTTCTTTAACTCAGTCAATAATTCTTCAAGCGTCACCGGTCTTTTTGAATAACGGCGAAGGGGCATAGAAGGCACCGGATAATCGCTTATTTCAAAATTATCCGACTCAAGATCTATCTCCTCCTGAGGTTCTTCCACTTCAACAAGGGCATTTGATTTCATGCGCAGCAATATCGAAGCGTAAAGGAGAGTTCGCCCTGAAACGCGAAGATCCATTTTCTCAAGCTCATCTACCCGCTTTAAGAATTTGTCCGTAAGTTCAACGATGTTGATATTCCATGGATCGATTTCACCATTTTTGGCAAGATTTACCAGGATCTCAATTGGTTCTTCCAGTATATCTTCTTCCGGAATTACCTTAGCCTCTCCTTCAGTCATATTCTGATGATAATAAGCATATAAAGCACATAAGCATTTTGTTAGATATTGTGTTTTCCACCGTCCTTCGACAGTAATACTACGCGGCTTCCACTTGAATCATCTGCAATACGATATTCAAGCGCTTGTGCAACCTGTCTTGAAAAACCAAGAACCTCCTCATGTGAAGGCATATTATCCTGAAAAAGCCGCTTTCTTGAAAAACCAAGATGCATATATGCTTTCAATTCTACATAATCAGGTTGGGCAAGTTCTATAAGGCGCGCGTAACCTTCCGGGTCCACCATATTCACTCCTTTTGTCAGGGTTATCCTGATGGCCGTTCTTGTGCCTGATCGTTTCAGGATTTCAAGTGACTGTTTTATGTTTTCCCAGCTATTCCCGATTGGTGAACATGCTTTTTCATATGTATTTTCATCTGGTGCATTAAGGCTTATATAAAGCTGTGTGGGTTTTATTTTTTCTACCATGTCAGGGATCGTGCCATTTGTGACCACAAAAGTAGTCATATCATTTTTATGGAACTCCTCTATCAATTCAGGAAGGTGGGGATACATTGTTGGCTCGCCTGATAACGAAATTGCCACATGTTTCGGGGAAAAAGCCTCTTTCCACCTTGTTTTATCCATGAATTCCGAACCGCCATAACCTGAAATAAGCCGTTTGTGTTCATTAAAGACCGCTTTGACGATCTCTTCCGGAGTATCCCATACATGAGGTACTTGTACAGGTACTTCTACAGCCCGCCAGCAGTGAAGGCACCTGTGGTTGCAGATAAGCGTAGGAGTCATCTGTATGCATCTGTGGGATGTCATCCCGTAGAACTTTGATTTATAACATGCCCCGGTATTGCGGATGCTTTTGTTGAGCCACAGGCATGTTTTCACAGCGCTATGGGTCCCAGCAAGGTGATAACCATGTTTTTTAAGGATCGTTTTTGTAGTTTCCGGTAATGAAGTCATTTCTTTCATTTTTCTGTAAATTTACTATCCAGCATTAAATTAACATGAATAAATAGATTTACATAAACAAAAAGTTATTATATGGTAAAAAGCATCATTTGAAGAAAACCTTTTGAGGTAATTAAATGGCAAGAAATATTCGCGTGGAAAAAATCACACAGACTCCGATCGAAAAACAGGAGATTGAAATAGTAGAAAGAAAAGGTGTAGGGCATCCGGACAGCATGGCTGACGGCTTTGCAGAATCAGTAAGCAGGGCGCTTTGCAATGAATATATCAAAAAATGCGGCACGATCCTTCATCATAATACTGACCAGGTAGAAGTCGTAGCCGGGCGCTCCTGTCCTGAATATCAGGGTGGGGAATTGATCTCACCTATCTATGTATTGCTTGTTGGAAGGGCAACAAAAGAATTCAAGGATATAAAAATAGCCTCAGATACCACTGCAATAAGAGCTGCAAAGAATTATCTGAAAACCACTCTTCCTGATATTGATTCAGAACATGATATTATCATAGACTGTAAACTTGGTACAGGCTCAACAGACCTCCAGAGTGTTTTTAATCGCAGAAAAGCGCCAATGGCTAATGATACATCTTTTGGTGTAGGCCATGCCCCGTTTTCAGAAGTGGAGAATATAGTTTACAATACTGAACGCCAGATGGTCTTGAACTTCAAGAAGGATCTTCCCGCCATCGGAACAGACATCAAGGTCATGGGTATGAGGAAGAATGAAAAAATAACCCTGACAGTAGCATGTGCCATGATAGGCAAATATGTTGATGACCAGTCACATTACTTCAATATAAAAGAAGAACTTCGCAGCAAAATATGCGATCTTGCTGAAGAATATACCGACCGGGAAGTAGAAGTCTTCGTAAATACTGGTGATGATGAAAAAACAGGCTCGGTTTACCTGACAGTTACAGGAACTTCTGCTGAAATGGGTGACGATGGCTCAGTCGGGCGCGGCAACAGGTGCAACGGCCTGATCACGCCGAACAGGCCCATGAGCATGGAAGCCACAAGCGGAAAGAATCCCATAAACCATGTAGGAAAACTATACAACCTTCTTTCTAACCAGATCGCTAAGGATATTGCAGCAAATGTCTCAGGTATCGAAGATGTTTATATCAGGATACTTTCCCAGATCGGTCATCCGATCGATGAGCCATTGATCGCAAGCGCCCAGGTAATACCGCAGGATGGCGCCAATATGAAATCGATAAAATCTGAGTCTGAAGTTATAATTGATAAATGGCTCAACGATATTACAAAGATCACTGATATGACTACAAAGGGAGAGCTGGAAACTTTCTAGCTTTCCACTATTTTTATAGTTACAGTGCGCTTGCGGGGGCCGTCAAGTTCAACAAAAAAGACGCTTTGCCATGTGCCAAGCACAGGATGCCCGTCTTCGACCGGGACTGTTTCGCTCATTCCCAGAAGCACGGCGCGCAGATGTGCGTGTGCATTATTATCAATTTGATTGTGCGCATAGCTTTTGTTTTCCGGAACAAGGTTTTCCAACATCTCCAATATATCATTCCTGAGCCCGCGTTCGTTCTCGTTGATTATTATACTACCTGTGCTGTGGCGCGTGGAGATGACGCAAATACCATCCTTTACCCCACTTTCCCGGACAGCTGCACGAACCCGGTCAGTTATATCGATCAATTCTGTTTGTGTTGTGGTTTGAATATCCATGATTCTCACTTTTCCATTAATAAATGAATTTGAGGAATGCATAAGCTTTTTCATTATTTACCAGGATATAGATAGTAAATGGTATCAAAAGGAAAACTAATCACTCTTGAAGGGATTGACGGAACAGGAAAATCAAGTATTGCAAATATGCTTAAAAATAAATTTCCTGAAGTTGTTTTCACACGGGAGCCAACTCATAATTGGATTGGAAAGGCAGTGAAAACGTCGATTGAATCTGATACTGACCCTCTTGCGGAGCTTTTCCTATTCGTGGCAGACCATGCCGAACACATTGCCAGGGTGATAAAACCTGCTATTGAAGAAGGAAAGAATGTAATATCAGACCGATATTCTGACAGCAGATATGCGTATCAGGGAGCAACGCTATCGAATATTTTCGATGATGCGATGGAATTTGTTGTGGGTATCCATAAAGGCTGGACAGTCGTTCCTGATCTGACTATTCTTTTCACTATCGATCCGGCCATTGCTGTATCAAGATGCGGTGTCCGCGGAGAAAAAACAAAATTTGAAAAGATCGAGTTCTTAAAGACTGTCCAGGGGAATTTTCTAAAGCTTGCAGAAAGAGAACCCGGGAGGTTTGTGATAATAGATGCCGGAGATGAACTTGCATCTGTTGAATTTCAGGTTGAATCTGTTATTAAAAAATTCCTGAGTAATGAATAAAATATTGAAAAAAAATATTTGAGTTATCTTTATATATAATAAAATCTTCAGTGGATTGCCCTTTGCCTTGTAAAGACTTGAGGTTCAATATATGATAAAACAGACCATTGTGTTCATCATCCTCGTATTGTTATTTTCAATACCCGCCCTCGCCGCAGAATCCATTGATAGCGCCATCAACGGTGCAGATACTGTCTGGGTACTCATATCAGCCGCACTTGTCATGTTAATGACACCGGCAGTCGGTCTTTTTTATGGTGGAATGGTACGGAAAAAGAACGTACTTTCAATAATCACGCAAAGCTTCATCGTTCTTGCACTTATCAGCATCCAGTGGATACTTTTGGGGTACAGTCTTGCATTTGGTCCTGATGCTGGCGGGCATGGTCTGATCGGTGGCCTCCAGTGGATCGGACTGAACGGCGTTGGGGCCGCTCCAAATCCTGATTACGCCCCTACGATACCAGCATCCGTATTCATGATATACCAGGCGATGTTCGCTATCATAACCCCGGTCCTCATCACCGGCGCTTTTGCAGACAGGATGAAATTCAGCACCTTCATTGTTTTCACTCTCATATGGACTACAATTGTATATGACCCGATAGCGCACTGGGTATGGGGAACCGGGGGCTGGCTGCGGGAACTTGGCGCCCTTGATTTTGCAGGCGGCCTCGTTGTACATATAAGCGCCGGGTTATCAGCGCTTGCGGCAGCGATCATCATCGGGAAACGCATTGGTTTTAAGAGCGAGAACATGGCGCCGCATAATGTCCCGATGACAATACTGGGCGGGATTCTCCTGTGGTTCGGCTGGTTCGGATTCAACGCAGGGAGCGCACTTACCGCCGGAAGCCTTGCTGCAAATGCTTTCATCGTGACAAATACATCCGCAGCTGCAGGAGCGCTCACCTGGATGGCAGTAAGCTGGAAGCATGGCGGAAAACCCAATGCCCTTGGAATTGTCACAGGTGGGGTGGCAGGACTTGCCGCAATTACACCTGCATCAGGATATGTAGGGCCGCTTGCAGCAATGATCATAGGCGGCGCAGCCGGGATCATATGCTATTTTGCAATGCACATAAAGAACCACAAAACCAATATCGATGACTCACTTGACGTTTTTGCCTGTCACGGAGTTGGAAGCGCATGGGGAGTCCTTGCTACCGGGATTTTCGCATCGGTTGCGATTAATTCTGCCGGGACAAATGGCCTGGTTTTTGGTAGTTCCAGTTTAATCATATCCCAATTTATCGCAGTCGTCGTAACCGGGGTTTATTCATTTGTGATGACCGTTATTATATTGAAGATACTTAATGCGACCATGGGTCTTCGTGTCCGCGATGATGAAGAGGTAGAAGGTCTTGATATTACCCAGCATGGAGAAAAAGCATATGTTTAAAAAGCAGGATGACTTATGCGAAATAGCCTGGTGATCTCATGAAAAAAATCGAAGCGATAATACGGTCAGAAAAACTAACAGAAATAAAGAAAGCACTCGCAACCGCAGGCTTTATCGGTCTTACCACATACGAAGTAAAAGGACGGGGGCGGCAAAAAGGGGTTGTATTGCAATATCGCACGCAAGAATACAGGGTAGATATGCTTGCCAAGACCAAAATCGAGCTTGTTGTGGATGATGCGGATGTGGAAAAGGTCATAGAAATAATTTGTGATTCCGGAAGGACGGGTAATATTGGTGATGGTAAAATCTTTATCCTGCCAATAGAAGAAATAGTCCGTGTAAGGACTGGAGAAAGAGGAAAAGAAGCTATATAGAAAGGATTGCCCTAATTTCCCATGCAAACGAATATCGGAAACACCAGACTGATCCTCATATGCGGGGATATCACAGAACAGGAAACCGATGCTATTGTCAATGCCGCAAATCCTGGTCTTATGGGCGGTGGTGGAGTGGACGGCGCCATACACAGGAAGGGCGGGCCTGATATTTTGAATGAATGCAAAATAATACGGAAGAGATATCCCGATGGATTGCCAGCGGGTCAGGCAGTGATCACAACAGGCGGAGAACTGAAAGCAAAAAAAGTAATACATACTGTGGGCCCTGTCTGGCATGGCGGAAATAAAAGCGAACCGCAATTACTTGCAGATGCATATAAGAACAGTCTTAAGGTTGCGATTGAAAACGGGATCAAAACAATATCTTTTCCTTCAATAAGCACAGGCGCCTATGGGTATCCTGTTGAAAAAGCAAGTGTTGTAGCTGTCAACGCTGTCATTGGATTCCTGGGGGAATTCAAAGGCATTGAGGAAGTGCGATTCATCCTACATAGCTCCCATGACCTTGCGATTTATGAACGGGCATTAACCGGAATTACCCGGAAAGCCAGAAAATAAAATGAACGCCGAGGGGGAGATTTGAACTCCCGCTGTGCGGTGCACAACCGGTTTTCAAAACCGGCGCCTTAGGCCGCTGGGCTACCTCGGCATACTTCCTGCGAAATGGTCGGCATGGTTAATAAAATCGTAGGTTAAAGGGTAGAGAAAATCCGTTTGCTTTACCAACGGGATGAAATCTTACCTCCTTTTAATTGTAATACCTACGCCGGAAAAGCAATTGTCGAGAAAGCACATCAGGGAGATGCATAACGATAAATAGTTGTGGGAAATGAGAAAAGCATATCAATTCAGGATATACCCGAACAAGAATCAGGAAGTTAAACTGAACAGAACACTTTCCACATGCAGACACCTATACAATGATTCACTTGCAGAGAGAAAACGACAATCTGAGCTTAATAATCTATGTAAAAGCTTCGAAGTTACTCCATGGGGAAAACACGAATGGATTTCATACGAAGACCAGGCAAATGCTCTTCCTGGCAACAAAACTATTTTTCAGAAAGAAGTACATTCTCAAGTGCTTCAAAACACCTTAAAAAGAGTAGAGAGGAGTTTTAAGAATTTCTTCAAAGGCTTTGGATACCCAAGATTCCAGGGAAGAGATAGATACAATTCATTCACATATCCACAAAGTGGGATTGGTCTTGAAGATGGGAAACTTAACATTTCTAAAATCGGAGTTGCCAAAATAATTCAGCACCGAGAGATAGAGGGTAAAATCAAGACATGTACGATTAAGAAGGATGTTGATCAATGGTATGCAATATTTTCAGTTGAAATAGACAGACCAATAAATCCAGTTGATATCAAAAAACCAATAGGCATAGATGTTGGATTGAGATCATTACTAACCCTTAGCAATGGTGAACAAATAGAACCGCCCGAGTTCCTGAGATGTTCCGAAAAGAGATTAACAAGAGAACAGATCAAGCTTTCAAGGAAAAAGAAAAGAAGTAATAACAGGAAGAATCAGGCTACGATCGTAGCCAGAACACATAGGACAATCAGGAATCAAAGAAAAGATTTTGCTCATAAAACATCAAGAATACTGGTAGATACCTATGATAAAATCGTATTTGAGGATTTTCAGATAAAAAACATGGTGCGCAACCATCGTCTTGCAAAATCTATCAACGATGCAGGATGGTATCAGTTGATTAGTTTAACAAAATCCAAAGCAGAATACGCTGGGAAATTAGTTGAATTGGTCAATGCTAGGAACACAAGCCAGAATTGTAGCAAATGTGGTAATCTCGTATCGAAGAACCTTTCAGTCAGGAAACATTCCTGTCCTTTCTGTGGTCTTGTTCTGGATAGGGACCATAATACTGCAATCAATATACTAAAAAGATCAAATACCGCAGGAACTGCGGAATTCAAAGCCTGCACGAGTAGTCTGAGCACAGACACAATGACGCAGGAAGCCTCAAAGCTTTAGCGTGAGGTAGTTCACTAACATTGCCTACATGGAAACATTTAAAACTCAATCAATGATTATTAACCCTATCAGAGAATCTTACAGAGGAAAAAATGACAAACCTATTACTCGTCCTATCAAAAGACCCGTATACTACGGAAACACCCGATCTTGTGCTTGATATCGGGTTGAATGCAAAGGAAAAAGGAAATGATGTCTCATTATATCTCATTGAAGATGGCATAACTGCTGCAAGAAAGTCCGAGTTTGGAAATAAACTCGCAGCAGCCCAAAAGAAGGGTATCAAGATATATGCTGACGATAAAGCAGTCCTTTCAAGATCGCTCACTAACAAATTAATTGGCGGTGTGGAAATAAAAGAAATAGGCACACTTCTTGATTATATAATGGAATATGACAGGGTAGTCTGGTTTTAGGTGATAAAATGACAGGAAAACAGCTTACGATCGTTTCAATAAACGGCCCATACAGGGATGAAGGAGTATTTACGATGATAAGACTTGCACACGCGGCTAAAGAAAAAGGCATAACTGTCAACTTCTTTAACTACCTTGATGCAACAATAATCGCCCACAGGGACCAGGCGCCAAAAGAGTTCCCTCCCGTAGAGACAATTTTTGGGATAATGGTCAAAAAAGGGATAAAACAGCCAAAAGCAGACGCTATCGCCTGCATAAAATGCACGGATGCCAGAGGCGTAACAAAACAACAGACAGAAGGCGTAATGATCGGCGGGCTTTATGACCTTGGCGAATGGACAGCAGAATCTGATAAGACAATACTTATAGGGTGATCAACATGAGCAAGAAAGTAAATGTAATTGTAACACAGCCTCCTTACGGAAAAGAAGATGCATTTTCAGCAGTCCCGATGGCTGCTTCACAGGTCGCGGCAGGAAATGAAGCAACTTTAATTTTCGTTAGCGGCGGCGTTCATTCAATAGTGAAAGGACAGAAGACAGGATATGGAGATCAGGCAACCTGGTTCAAGGACGTCCCGACCGTGGAATCTGAGATCACAAAGAACATAGAACTTGTGAGTTTCTATGCACTTGACAGGGATATTGCCAAACGCAATATTGCCGATACTGAGATCATAAACGGGATAAAAAAGATTACGCTTCCGGAATTGACTGACATGATACTTGAAGCGGATGTAAATCTGGTATTTTAAATATCCGATAGATATAGATACATATTCATCTAATAATATGACTATGATACATGTGTAAATGCGCTCGGTGATGAAATGGAAACACAAGTTATCACGTCAAAATTAGATCAATTACCAGAAGATAAGTTTAAATTTGACTGGGAAGGAGGCTTGTCAGACCTAATAAAAGAAATATACCTCAGTATCACTCCAGCATAAAGCATTGGAGTGGAGAATTTCATGAGACAATTATCAGACCTTGACAAAAAAATCCTCAATAAACTGGCGCCAGAACTTGAAGGCACAACCGGTCCCGCTCCCGGACATGACTACAAATTCATCCTGCTTCCGGTATCGCATAAGTTTTCAGAATCACCTGTTGACTTTGCGAACAGGGCTAACAGGTTGACGGATGAGGAGCTTGTTTACCTTGTCGACCTTATTTTGCGAGGAGACGAGGACGTTCGTTCGCTTGCAGAAGGGGATTACGATGCGCTTCTTGAAATGATCGAAAAGAGGCTGCCGGAAAAGGCAAAAGAATTGAAAGATCGCTGATCAGTTCACCGGAATCTTCCCATACGCCAGTTCCATGCAGAATTCCTGGATGTTGGCAAGTTCCCTGTCAATAACCTCATTCATCTCTTTTTCCACACTTTCAAGCGTTCCCCTCTCCATGATGACCTGCGCCGCCGCGATCCTTGGCTGGTCGATTGGCTCTCCTATCTGGCTCAAAAGCCACACATAGACTTCTTTAATATCGGGAACATTGACATAGATCTCATTTGCGATCCTGTGGCTCAGGACATTGTAAATTTTTCCCACATGGCTTACCGGGTTTTTTCCGGCTGCTGCTTCACTGCTTACCGGGCGGTTCAGTGGAATGATGCCGTTCACGCGGTTCCCGCGCCCCACCTGGCCAGAATCCGCATCTTCAGCAGAAGTTCCGGTTACAGTGAGGTAAATCCCGCCCATGCCCCGCCCTTCCCTGTCAAGAGTATTCAGTGAAATGGAAGGTTCAAATTCCGTCCTCCCGATAACATAAGTTCTTATCTCTTCCAGCAGTTCTTCCTTTTTTCTGAAATATCCGCCTTCTGATTCGATGAACATATCGATAAGGGGATCTGCAATGGTCAAATTGAGTTTATTCTTTTCCCGCAAACCCATGACCTTAATATCCTCGCCCGATTCAGGAAATCTTTTCTTAAAATCCGGGGAGTTCAAATACTGCTCGGTCTGAAGTACCATGGTTTCTGTGGGTGTCATGGGTGCATATCCAACAGCCGCCGAAGTATCATTAGCGCCAAGTATTGCATCTTTTCTCTTGAATATGTCAGTAAGTTCTGCCGAACCCCTGGCAAGTTCAACCTGATAATGAATAGAATCACTGTTTACAAAGCGCAAGTTCTTCTTGATCCATTCTTTTGCAGCGCCAATAGCAATAGTATTGACATCTATAACCTCATTTTCAACTTCAAAAGTAGCCCTGTCCCCGAAAATGACGCGCATCGGTTTTAGTATCACGCCGCCTCCGAATTTTGTTTTCACCTCGCCTGCAACAAGCATCCCCTTATCGATATTATGGTGCATGATAGCTCCAAACCTCTCCATATATTCCTTACACAGGCGAATGGAAACCTCGTTCATTATGGAATCACAGATATAATCAGGATGTCCAAGTCCTTTTCGTTCTACAACTTCGACTTTTCGCTCAGTTATCGGGGTTGCTCCAAATTCTTCAATTTCGATATTTCGCAATTATTCACCTTATTTTTGTTGATTTCAAATTTTCAAATATTGCCGGGTCAATTTTTCATAATTGTTCTGCGTATTTCTTATCATTGCAAGATCTTCTTCTGAAGTCATCCTGACAATTTTACATGGCACACCCAGAGCCACACTGTGGGCAGGTATTTTATGACCCGGAGGCACTAACGCACCTGCTCCGATTATTGCTGAATCCCCTATTTGTGCTCCATGAAGTATTGTGGCATTCATGCCAATAAGGGCATTGTTTTCTATAAGTCGCCCGTGCATAACGCAAGAGTGACCTATGATAACCCCGTCACCAATTTCAACATCAGTTTCATCAGAATGTATTACAGTGTTATCCTGGATACTGCAATTTTTACCTATACTTATTTTTGCCCTGTCAGCGCGAATGACGGTATTGAACCACACGCTTGTTCCTTCACCTATTGATACGTCTCCGATAATACATGCGGTATCCGCGATAAAAGCATTTTTTGCAATAACGGGCTCTTTATCTTCAAACTTGTATAACATGCTCCATTTGCGATTTTTCCCTTTTTGCAACCTCCCGCATATAACAAGAACCTGTTTGCATAAATAGATTTTCAGATATAAGACACAAAGCAATTAAATAGTTTAACCACAATAAAATAATACGCAATGGACAACATAATAAAGTTCTTTTTATATTTCCTTTTTTTTACGGTAATTCACAGCCTTCTTGCTACGGATCGTGCCAAAAATCAGGCAGAAAAGCTGCTTGGAAAAGCCTTCCGGTATTACAGGCTACTATATTCTTTGATCAGCATTCCCTTATTTGCTCCTGCTTTGATAGTATGGATAACATATTCAAATTCCACCCCTGTAATTTATGCGATCCCGCAGAATTTCTATCCGGTTATTGTCTTTGTGCGCCTGGGCGCTATCGGTATGTTCGGGTATGCCTTGTTACAGACAGATGTCCTTGAATTTATCGGCATAAAGCGCCAGAAGAAAAATGTACTTGTTACAGGTGGAGCTTATGCATTAGTCCGCCACCCGCTTTACACAGCGGGAATTCTTCTTCTGATCACTAAAATGCAAATGACTCTCCTTGATTTAACAGCAGTGCTGCTGATAACAGGTTATTTACTTATAGGCGCGTTCATCGAAGAGAAAAGGCTGCTTTCAAAATTCGGGGATAAATACAGAAAATATCAGGAGAAAGTATCTATGTTCATCCCGGTTAAATGGTTTATGAAAAAGATATCAAGGAAAAATCTTTTACAGATATATTAACCTTTATACTCCCCGCTCACAACTTCCCTTATCCTGTCTGCTGTCTTTGGTCCCACAAGTTCCACAGCCATCAATTCCTCGCGTGATGCTGTCATGATCCTCTCTACGCTGCCAAAGTGCCGCAGCAGGTTTTTTGCCACGACTGGCCCTATTTCTGAGATAGCCGACACCAGATATTCCTGCTGTTCAGGAAGAGTTGAGGCAGATTTCGTCCCATGAAGGTTTATTTCCTTTTTCGGGTCATCTGCCTGTTCCCTTTTTGCAATTACACATATCAATGCCGCAGTATCTTCTTCATCCTTGCTGAATAACACCGGAACCCCGAAATCAATTGCCACAGTTGAAAGCGCGCCGCGAATTGCATTGGGATTGATCTGCCGCTTTGAATAAAGTCCCTCACCTTCGATTATGAGGAGGGGGCACCTGTAAGCGCGCGCAAGGTCTGATATCTGGCCAAACAGGCCCCTGCCATCAAGGAAAGTGCTAAGGAAATCTTCTGTAGTTTTTCTTTCTATGCCAACACGGTCACTCACTACGTAATCTCCCACTTCAAGTGTTCTTAAGATCACTTCTGCACCCATATTTTCAAGAGAATGTGCAACATGGGAACGGATTTCCCTCTTATCGACATAGACTTTCACCCTGTGGACTTCGGAATTTGATACCTGGGCAGTTGAAAAATCCATTAATTTTGTTTGCCCGTCTGATTGTAATTGTGATTCGTCTGTTTTATCTTTTTCCTGAGCATCAAGGTCAATATCGAGATTTTTCATGGTCTTGACCATCTGTCTCTCCTTGTAATTACTGCTCCAGTGGTATGCCTCATCTTTTGATCCTTTTGCCATCAGGACAACAACTCTTCCGGCGTGCTTTCTTCCTGTTCTTCCTTTTCGCTGTATGCTCCTTATTTCAGATGGCACGGGTTCAAAAAACACCACAAGGTCGGTGGCAGGTATATCCAGCCCTTCCTCGGCAACAGAAGTAGCAACCAGAGTGTTATACTCCCCGTCCTTGAATTTCTGGATAATGTCTACCTGTTGTTTCTGGGTGAGACCCGTATCCTTATATTTACTTGCCTGCCCGACGAACCTTACAGGCTTGATACCCGGTATCTCTTTAAGTGAATTTGCGACAAGTTCTGCTGTATCCCTGTAATTGGTGAATACGATAACACGCGATTGAGGCGCATCCGTAATTTGCTTTTCAACAAGCTCTTTTACCACATTCAATTTCGGGTTATTGCCGTCACAGCCCCCAAGATGATGTACGGCCTGGCGCATGCTCAGGTCGTCCATGAGGCGTTTTGCAGCTTTACTTCCCCCTCTGGACAACGCCTCATTCTCAAGCCGCTCAAAATATTTTGATAGGGCGGATGACCCTTGTGTTTCTGATATCTCTATAGCATGGCTGACCTTGAAGATCTCGGCAAGAAGAGATATCCCCTGGTAGATCTTCTGGTCGGGAAAAGAACGGATCTGCGCCTGCAAACGCACCTGGAGATCAAGCATTTCCCTTTTTGAGAGCCGTTTCTGGAAATTAGATAAAAACCCGAGTTCCTGTAATTTTGTCAGCCTGTCATTCAGGACTTTATCCATTAATCCCTTCAAACCTTTCATTTCGACAGGTACGGAAACATATATCCTTTCGATGTCCTTATCAAAAATATATGGTTTAACATCCGGGTCTGAATCAGTCCTTATCTCAACTGATTTTAAACGGAGATTTGCACAAACCTCCTGTATCTTTTCAGTATTACTTCCAGGGCTTGCTGTAATTCCAAGGACGAGAGGGTCGGGGTTTTGCTCTATATACTTTTTCGCGATATAAACATAGGAATAATTTCCGGTTGCCCTGTGCGCTTCGTCAAAAATGATGCAGGAAACGTTTTCAAGGCTTATTTTTTTCCCGAGCAGGTCATTCTCTATGACCTGGGGTGTGGAGATGACCAGCTGTGCTTTCTCATACATGCTTGCCCGTTTGCCAGGATTTGTATTTCCAGTAAACAATACAACGTTTTCAGGAGGAATATTAAGTGTTTGCTTGAAAAAAGCCGCATGCTGTTCCACAAGCGGTTTTGTCGGGGAAAGAAGCAATACTTTCCCTTTGGGAAGGCGTGATACCATCACGAGTAATGCTACTATGGTTTTTCCAAGACCTGTAGGAAGCACTATAAGACTTGATTTCTTAATAGCTTCCCCGGCAAGAGAAAGCTGGTATAATCTCTGCTCGACAGTGTCGGGTTTTATGAGGGGATGTTTAATGAATTCAACATCATTCATTCTTAAATTTTATTTAATCCATCGTTTCGCCTGTATCTTTCGAGCGAAGCTCAGATAAGGAAAAAGCTACCTGTTTTAATTTATATTGTTCTATATCCGTGGGTTCTTCACCCTTCTTTATAGCTTTTACCCTTTCAACAGGTAAATCCGCATATTTAGCTACTTGTTCGTAAGTAAGTTTATGCATGTGCAATAATTCGATCAGATAACGTTTGGTTGCTGGAAGTCCCATAAGTATCACCTTTAATAGTATGGTTTAATACATAAGCTGGTATATCAAGGTTCTTATGGTGTGATAAAAATGGCAGAAAATGATATTGATGTGATCCAGACTACCGAAACCGAGATCGGCGGAGTAAAAAAGACCTTAAAGAAATTCAAAAGGAAATGCACTGTTGTACGGGTAGCACAGGCAAAAGGCTGGAGAAATGTAGTTGTATTAGATGGAAAGGCAGACAAGAAATACTTTTTCGGCAAAACACCCAATGCACCCCCGGAAATAAATCCGGGTGATGAATTATTTGTAGGGTTTGAAGAGTTACCTTATGATCTGCCTGGCCTGAAGCAGAAGATAATCCTCATGACCCTTGATGGATTCCAGCTTGACTGGACTATGGTTTAAGGTTCAACGATTACAGTTCCGGCCAGGTTTTTATCATTTTTAAGATAGAAACTGAAATTTCCGGATGTCTTGAATGTATAATTTGTGCGTTTGGCATTATTCAGGAATTTATCTTCAAAAAGACCATCGGAACTTACGAGAGTAACTGCGTATGTTCCATCATTTGTCCATACAACTTCATCGCCGGCTTTTATTGTGACTGATTTTGGATTAATACCTCTATTTGTTTCCAGTCTCACTGATATTTGCTTTCCTGATGCCGTAACTTCCGGAACAACTGTAGTTGCTGGAGTCAGAACCGGAGTACTGGTAATTATTGGCGTTGGGGTCGCAACCGGATTATCCTGTTTTTCTTCAGCCGTATCCACGAAAAATACCCATGCAATAGCACCTACAACGAGGATTGCCAGAACAATCATGATCAGCGAATTGATACTGGATGGAGGAGCTGCTGGTTTAGAGGTGCCAGTGACAGTCAAATCCAATGGTTTCACCTGGGATGTTATTTGCACTTTTTTCTCTGCTTTTTTAGCTTCACCTGCATCTTGCATCACAGGTTTTGCAACTACATCTCCTGCACCTGTCAGGTCTTTGTTCCAATTGCATTTCGGACATGTCTGGGCAACCGGATATTCAATACTGCCAAGACCTATTTTTTTCTTAATGGTCCTGGTTATAAGAGTTTCACCGCATTTCGGGCATTTATCTTCCATTTCGACACCATACTAAAAACCCTTCTTTGCACTATATAAATATATCGACTGAAATTTGAAAATTAGCTGCATTTTAGACTTTTAATTAATTTTTCGTACCAAACCGTTAAATATAGTTGTGTATTATTAGGCCTACTGCGCTCCGATAGTGTAGCAGGCCAATCATTCTGGCCTTTCAAGTTTTAAGCGCCAACAGGTGCTGAAATAAAGATAGCCAGTGACTCGGGTTCAAATCCCGATCGGAGCATTTAAAAGTTTTTTATACTCCTATCTCTTAATATCGTTTTACTGCTTAAAACAAGCTCATTGTTCGGCTGCACAATTACAGTATTCTTTTGCATGTTGCCTGCCCGGTAGAAAACTACGATATGTTTCAATCTTTGCACCCGTGCCATGCAATTTACAATACCATCAACCTGTAAACCTGCCTTTTTCCTCTTTTCTTCCTGAGGGATGTCAAGAAAGATATATCTGCATTTCCATGGATTGCAGCTACAATGGAAAGGAGTGAAACTACAATGGAAAGGATGGCTGGGTTCCAGGAAAGAATAGAAGCCACATTAAGTTCTCTTACGACAGGGCAGGAAAGAATTGAGAAGGTTCTGGAGAAGATAAGCCAGAAATTATCTATTCTATTCAGCGTTTTGAAAGTTGATAGGGATCCTTACATGCAGCCCGGTGGACTTGATGACCTTAATAATCCTTCCTTGGTTACATCATCCCTCTGATGAATATGATACGAGAAGCTGTTCCCGGATATCTAAAAGGCTTATTAAAAGAAGATTCATTATGCAAATGTTGTACCTCGTCAGCCCTTCTGGAAGGTTCGGGCTGACGAATCTCTTGATTATGTAGGACTGTGCTTCGGGGTAGCCTCAAGCTTTGCATCAGAGCATACCAGTTTTGGGATTGTATAGCCCGGCGGCACTCGATAGCTACTACCACTCTTGAAGATTTCTCTTCTCTTCTTTTTGTGGCATTTTATATCACTCCCTAATTTTATTTAACCCTTTTGCAGATCAGTTTACCGCTGCTCTGTACTTACGTTACGTATTTCAGATCAGATTGGTTCCTCACCATCCTGACCTTAATTGAGTAACTGCAACTATCTCCCTTCGGAAATATAGTATCCAGCCAGGCGATTTAAACTCATTGGTTTATAGTTACACTTCCCCTTTTAATATATTATATTTCATTCTATAAGAATATTTTGTATTTATATTTATTTCCGGATTTCCAAGCGATGTCTATTCTTCTTAACGATTCCAAGGACTATCTCAGAGACTTTCTCGCAGGGGATTTCTTCACATTGTTTGCTGAATCCGTTAACAAAGTTGAGGCTATATTCGGTCGGTTTTGGAGTACCCATATACGATATGAACCGCTCTATCACAAGTCTTTTAACGTATGCTTCATAATCAATCTTCTTGAGGTCATATAGATGTATAGTTGATTTATCTAAGAGCCTGTCTGAAGATATAATGTATTTCGACAAGCGGATACTTAAATGGTCACTCTTGGCAATTGGGGAAAAATCGTTATCATTTATGAGAATATTCAGACATACTCTTAAAGATCAGGCGATTAAAAGGATGTATTTCATGGTATAAGAAGGAAACTAATATTAATAGATATGCGGTTTGTAATTATCTGGGAACAAATGCTTAATTCCTGAAAATAAATTTAAAATTATCATAAATATTATTAAAAGTATGTTAAGTTAAGCTTTTTATAATTATATAGTAATTTGACATTCAAAACATTTATATATGAGCATCCACATGTAAAATTCGTAAAGCTAATAAGGGGTGAGCAATAGGGCAATGAAACCTCTTCGATTAGCGACTGTTATTGAAAAATTAGTGGTGGTATAAATGATAATATGTGAGTGTGGAGAGATAATTGATAGATGTACATTTCGGGATTATATAAAAACGTCTGCAAACCCATCAACCCCGACTATCGGACACGAAAAATGCGGGCATGTATTCAATTTTATTGATGATAAAATATTCAAAAAATATTCATCAAAGATAGAGCTGAAGAGTCTGGCAATAAGGTTTGCTAAGAGAAATAATCTTGATGGAAAAAGTGAGAGATATTTAATTGAAGTAGATCGGCTGAAGTCACATGGGCACATGTCTGATTTTGATATACTGGTCACAGCGTTTCAAAGGCTGCAGAATAAATAATATGATATTTCCATTTAACTTACGGAATAAAGAATATGGAATTAAAATGTCAGGATAACACCCAGTATCCATTGTGTGCACTGTGTGATCAGCATCGTGAAGCAGCCAAAGGACTGCTCTATACCCATACCCGCATTAACACCAATACCACAAAAACCCTGGAAGCATCCTCATTCCTCTACGCTCTCATTGAACTTCTCAGTGAAAAGGGATTGCTCTCGATAGAAGAACTGGATGAGCGGAAAAAGCAAGTGGCAGAGCGACTGATAAGAAGGTTCGTAGATAGCGGCAGCGGGCTTATGTATCAAGACCCTGAATATGATAAGTATACTTTCGAACAGGGGGCAACAGTAGATTGCGAAAGTCGGCTGCATATCTGCAAAGCGATATGCTGCAAGTTTCCTTTTGCCCTATCAAGGCAGGATGTGGAAGAAGGTATCATAGACTGGGAATTTGGACGACCTTATCTGATTGCTCATGGTGCCGATGGTTACTGCATGCATCTGGATCGAAATAATCATCGGTGCACTGTACAGGAGCACCGCCCCGTGCCCTGCCGGGGTTTTGATTGTCAGGATAATGAAAGATGGCAGGTGTGGCTGGACTATGGCAAGAAGATCATTAATCAGGAATTGATTGAGCAAATTGATGAAAATAATAGAAAAATATATAGCTGCTCCAGACTAAAATCAAATAGCGGAGTTAATGGTGGGGTAATATGAGCGAAAAAGCGAAATTAGCAGTTAAAGCGCCAGAGGCAAAGAGAGAAAATAATTCTCCACAGATAAAAAGAAATCACTCTCAGTCCAGGAATTCTCCTGTGGATCAAATCTTACTCCTGCAAAGGACTATTGGCAACCAGGCTGTTCAGAGGCTGATCAAATCAGGGGCTTTGCAGGCTAAACTCAAAATCGGCCTGCCCGGAGATAAATACGAGCAGGAGGCTGATAGGGTGGCTGATCAGGTGATGCGGATGCCTGAGCCGCAGGTTCCAAAAGGCGCGGCGGTCTCAGGCCAGATTGCTGATAACCCTATTCAGCGGCGGTGTCCACGGTGTATAAAAGAGCCTGACAGCAAGATACTGAGAGAAGAGAACTTGCAGACTAAAGAGGTTCAAGGTCAGACTCCCGAAACTACGCCAGAGATTGAGAATAGTATTGGCGCTATTCGGGGCAGCGGCCAGCCTCTGCCTGAGTCGGTGCGAGCATTTTATGAACCGCGCTTCGGGCGTGACTTCAGTGGAGTGAGGGTGCATACAGATGCAAAGGCGACGGAGTCGGCGCAGGCGGTAAATGCGCGGGCGTTTACGGTGGGGAGGGATGTGGTGTTTGGAATTGGGCAGTATACTCCGGGGACAAGAGAGGGGCGAAGGCTGTTAGCGCATGAGTTGACGCATGTGATGCAGCAGAAGGAGAGTTCAGGGACAATCCTAGAATTAGGGAGAACCAAATATGAATATGGAATTAAGCCTCAACTTGTCAATATCAAAGCTAATAACAGAAATTCCTTCCAAACATCTCATTTACCCTCTGGATTACTTGTTCAGAGAGCTAACGTTCCAGAAGAATCTCGAGCTAGAGAGCTATCGGCGAGAGCTGATTTAGAGGCAGAAGGCTGGACCGTCTTGAGCGACGACGATGTGGTGACAAGGCGCATCCTTAGAATACCGGAAAATGAGCCTGCTGCAGATCTATTGGCTAGGAAAGGCGCTCGCAGTTGGCTGATAGCAGATTCAAAGGGTAGAGACCCTTCATCATTCGTAGCTAAACAGGGGCCAAACACAAATAAGTATCTCAAGAAACTTCATCCTGACTCAAGAGTAAGCTTTCGAGCTTATGTGAAGCCTACAGCTAATCAGAATGATCTGGGGAGTGGCTTATCAGCTCCCTCAGGCTTTTTAATTAAGAAACAGGCGTTGGGTGAAGCGAGGCCAGGCGTTGAGTCTAAGCTAGAGGAACGTATGGTAAGAATAGAAGAGAACGCAGTCCAAGTCCGAGGCGGCAAGCTTCCAACCCCTACGACAATACCTCCAGTAAAAACTCCTCCTAAAGCTGCACCTACCCCATTCACTCCCACAGCTCCAGCACCGCAGGCTCCTGCACCGATTACTGCGGCTGAGCCTCATAAGGCTACAGCCTCTCCCACAGCAAAGCCATCTGTAGCTGAGTCAGCCATCAAACCCGCCGCACCTGGGCGTGGACAAAGCCCCCCCGAAATCCAAGGCCCGACCATGTCCAAAGGTGCTCAGGGGGCCAAGGCTGGATTCGAACTTGGGGCTCAAGTCTTGGGCGCAATTGGTGATTTGTTGAACGAGCTTCAGAATGCAGCGAAGCTCCAAGCGGAGTTGGAGCGTAACCTACCGGAAATTATTAAACTTCAAAATAGTAAACCAGATCGAGGGGTTCTAGTGGTCGTGCGGACGGAAGTGCAAACTCGTACCATAGGTTATCCCAATGAGGCTAGGCCGGGGCGCTACTTCGTGAACTTGTATCCCATAAGCGGGGGTCGAACCCAAGGTGAGGCAGTCGCTCGCCACCTTTCCGCTCCAGGGATTGATGTCATGCGGGAGCCCGGAGTGTATGTGACCGAGAAGTTCATATGGTTTCCGCCTCGTCAATAAACATCTTCCCAAAGCCAGAAAACCTATGCTACGCCGAGACTCAATGAACTCCTCATCAAAACTCTGATGGACGGTATGACTGGCCTCCAGTAACACAAGGCCAGGTCGGTTTCCGACCGCCGGGTAATCAATGTATTACAGATGTCAAGAAACTGGGTCTCAATGCCCTCGACATCTACCTGGTCAATCTACCTGTGCGAGAACCGCAAAATGCGATCGAACGATCAAGTGTGCACCATCGAGAACGACGAGGCACTACTGTACAATTGGAACCATTCATTTCAAGTCTGCAACTGATGCTCACCTTAATTGACGAATTGCTACGCTGCGGAAACTTATCAAAAAGCAGACCAGGCTGCAAGACCAGTAAATCGGCTCCAAGGCACGCCTGACGATGCATGGTACAATATCGTATTCAATACAACGATTTTAGCCTCAGCAAAACTAAATTTATAAATCACTAGGAGGTTTAAAATGACAACATCAGACCCTAAAGATCCAATAATTGAGTTCCTTAAAAAAGATTACGAACTCAAGACCAATTATCTCACTGCTCATCTCACCAGAATGTGGCAGCGCTTCAACTTCTTCATTGCACTTGAATCTGCCCTTTCAGTAGCTCTCTTTGGTTTTTTCAAAGGGAATGAGGGCTTTTCACATTACGCCATTATAACCGCCGTGATAGGCGCAGTTTCTAGTATCTGCTGGTACATATTTGGCGCGCAGGACAGATGTTTAGCGGCGCTCTATAGAAAGCATGTTAAAGATGCTGGCGAGAAAATCGCATATAACCTAGGGTTGAAAGAAGACTACGTTCATGCCGCTGATCAAACAATAAAAATCAAACAGAAGTGGTACAAGTATATTTATCAATGGAGAAGTGAGCATATCAGCACTACGAAGCTGGCCGCTTTGTTTCCACTTCTGGTTGTTCTATACTGGACAAGCATAACCGTGTTGATATCGAGGTGAACAATCAATCAATATTTTTCGATTAATGGGCAGAAATATAAAAATTAATCAATCCCAACGCTTGCTATTGCACACGAAATGAAGGTCATCATTCGCAACTTATATAAAAGCGCATGTAAAGATACATCCCTATAACAAATATTCATTCTAATAAGGAGTGAGCAATGGGGCGATGAAACTTCCTCTATATAGATGATTCTTCATTTTTGTGAAGGAGATTTCATCCTGATTTATACGAAATATCTCGTCAATAGGGATTAATTTTCATAAGTATACTGTAAAATCTATTAATTTATAAATTAGTATAATAATCATAAAATCATAATTTTTGCCCTATTTAAAACATGTAGCAGTTTATATGATTCCAGAATCCAAAGTAAATCCAGAAGAATTCATATTTGCTACAGCTATGGCTACCTATAGCAGCAGCCTTGAGCATCTTCTTGAGGAGCTTTCCAGAATTGATCTGATTATCAATCTCCACCTTGGTAAATGGAAAGCAGAGCATAGCAGGGGCGCAGATGATTACCTGGGTTTATACATCTCAGAAAATGAAGTGAACTCATTTCTACAAACTCCGCCCTGTGAATTAAAGGTGGACATTCGCCATGAGCCGGGATTTGAGAGAATTGAAACAATAACCCATGAAATTAACAGAAAAAAAGCTGAGATCATAAATCAAGGAAAAGAACTGCGTCTCCATATCCTCTCAGAACTATTCCATCTTCAGCCTATAGAGATCGATGCCCTCCTGATCTGCCTCGCGCCAGAACTTGATTTGCGGTATGAGAAGCTATACTCTTATCTGCAGGATGATGTAACTAAAAAGCGGCCATGTGTGGATCTTGTGATAAATCTCCTTTGTTCCTCACTGGAAGAAAGGCTCATGGCCAGGGGGTATTTTTCTCAGACCGCATCCCTGATCAGGAACCGCCTTATTTACCTGATAGGTGATAGCCAGCTCCCGCTTTTATCTAAATCTATTAAGGTTGATGAGAGGATAATCGGGTTTCTGCTCGGTGACAATGAAATAGACTATAATATAAGGAGTTTCTCCGAAATAATAGAGCCAGTAAGGTCTTTTAATGATCTTATTTTACTTGATGAAACTAAAAACGTACGATCTAAGATAATAAATCGGCAGTCAAGTACGAAAATTCCAATGTTATTCTTACACGGCCCCTATGGCACCGGAAAAAAAATGGTTGCTGAAGCAATTTGTATGGAAATGGGGAAGACCCTGCTCGTAGTTGATTCAAAGTCCCTGAAAGGGGCCGAACCCGTTGAAGTCTTAAAAATTATAATCCGCGAATCTCTGCTTCAAAGATCAGCATTGTACCTTGAGGGATTTGATGTCATGCTGCAGAAAGATGCCGGAGTTAATTTGACAAATTTGACAAATCTGACAAATCTTATTCGAGAATTAGATCATTTCCCAGGCTGGGTTTTCCTGTCCGGAGAACTTCCATGTGAGCCAGGAAGCATCTTGGAAAATCACAGTTTTGCCAATCTTGCCATGCCTCTTCCATCCTTTGTACTTCGAAAGAAGCTCTGGGAATCCTTCCTTAATGGCAGCGTTTCAGAGGATGTCGATATCGGGGCGCTTGCAGGGAAATTCAAGTTCAGCGGCGGACAGATAAAAGATGCGATATTTACGGCGCGAAACCTTGCAATGACAAAAAAGCTAGGCGGATCCACATTGTCTATGGAGGATCTTTACCAGGGCTGCAAAGCGCAGTCCAACATGAACCTTTCTGCATTTGCAAAAAAGATCGAACCACATTATACATGGGAGGATCTGGTACTTCCGAAGGACATAAAAGAGCAGTTAAAAGAAGTATCAGGATACATAAAATATAAGGGAACAGTGTATGCTGATTGGGGGTTTGATAAGAAATTATCCCTGGGAAAAGGGTTGAACGTTCTTTTTTCCGGCCCTTCGGGTACCGGGAAAACTATGGCTGCTGAAATAATCGCAGGAAATTCAAAATTGAGTCTTTATAAAATCGACCTGTCTTGTGTGGTCAGCAAGTACATCGGCGAAACAGAAAAGAACCTGCAGAATATCTTTAAAGAAGCCGAGACGAGCAACTCTATCCTGTTCTTTGATGAGGCTGATGCCCTTTTCGGTAAGAGGTCCGAGGTCAAAGATGCCCACGACCGCTATGCGAATATAGAAGTGAATTATTTGCTCCAGAAAATGGAGGAGTACGAGGGGATCGTGATCATGGCCAGCAATTTCAAGAAAAACATCGATGAAGCCTTCCTGCGCAGGATTCATTTTACCATCGAATTCCCTGTCCCTGATGAAAAGTTAAGGGAAAAAATATGGAAAAACATCTTTCCAAAGGAAACTCCTGTTGCGGATGATCTGGATTTCTGTTTCCTGTCCAGACTGAAGATAACTGGAGGCAACATAAAGAATATCGTCCTTTCTGCTGCTTTCCTGGCTGCAGGTGATTCAGGAGTGGTCAGGATGGAACATATAATAAAGGCAACAAGACGGGAATTTCAGAAGATAGGGAAACTATGCTCTAAAGGGGATTTTGGAGAATATTATAAACTGATTGAAGAAGGAATGAGAAATGAGTGATTTTAGAGTTATCGGTGATATCGGAGAGACCTTAAGAGGTTTATTAGATGATGATGAAAAATGGGAGGGTATTGAAAAGCCTATTGTAAAATTTATTAAATCACCGAAGGAAATAACGGATGAATCACCCAGAATCTATCTTTTTCTTTATCAGATCGTTGAGAACATATTTCTAAAAAATGAAGAAATGCGAAGGATCGACGATAGTCACCTTCGTCATCCGCCAATGTTTGTAGATTTATTATTTCTGGTAGTGCCATATACTGCTGCGACTGATGAATCACAGCAGGAAAAGCAAATTTTGGGGAAGATCATGCAGATCTTTTATGATAATCCGGTTCTAAGCGGTGGTGCTTTGCGGGGAGAGGGCCTTCCGGGAACTGATGAAGAAGTAAGGATCATTTTTAATCCTTTATCTTTAGATGAACTTACCAAGCTCTGGAGTGCTTTCCATGATATAAGCTTCAGGATTTCTCTAAGTTATATGGTTACCCCTGTGAGGATAGACTCAGAGCGTGAGGAAAGGGTAAAGAGGGTAGTATCTAAAAAAATGGGCCACCATTACATGGTACCAGAGGAGAGTAAGTGAGCTTTGTCACTCCCTACATAACAAATAAATTCACCGCTTATCTTGGAGATATCATATCTACCCGGCTCTCGGTGGCCGTCTGGCTGATTGATGATTTCACAAAGAAAGAGCCAATCGGTAATGTCAGGGTGGCGATAGAGGAAGGCGATATAAAGGCTGTTAAGAACCCAAGCGGATACTATATCTTTACTGACCTGGCAGGTGGAGAACATACGATCAGCGTCGAGTCGGATCTATACTTTCTTGAAAAAAAACCGGTTGATAACACGCCGGGTGTAAAATTGGAATTTGATGCCTCGGGGCCTGCAGCAAAGGCGACCAGCGTCAAACTTAAAGATGTTTCGAAGCTGCAGGCAGATGATGCTGTAGAATTTCGCAATTCAAGCGGTGAAATAGAACAGAGAAGTCTAACAAGGATTGATACCGATAGCAGAACAATCTACTGGGATGAAGAACTTATCCGCGATTTTACCTCGA
Organism: Candidatus Methanoperedens sp.; assembly: GCA_049301735.1. Lineage (GTDB taxonomy): Archaea > Halobacteriota > Methanosarcinia > Methanosarcinales > Methanoperedenaceae > Methanoperedens. The sequence goes on along the minus strand of JBAQLI010000135.1, from coordinate 22,588 downwards.
ACAGCACTGTTCATATCCTTAAGCATCTTATTGTTGAAATTCTTCTTAAACCCATACCTAACTACCCATTCCCTGCTACTGCGACCCTTATAAGGGGATCGTTTCTGAGCAAAGATCCGTCTAACCCTGTTAAAGTCAAAGCGGGAGACAGGATGGAGACTGTGACTAACGATAGAGGAGAATTTGTTCTTTATTTCAAAGGAGCGAAGAAAGGTGATGTTATCCCTACCATTTATATTCAAGGGAAAAGATATCCACAAGACGTTAAAGTACAGAAGGAGGGGGAGCGGAAAGCACTTGGGATAATTTCCTTTCCGTAAATGGTAATCGGTTGTGGAGTGTTGAATTTATGAAATTATTAGAAAAGGAGAATTAAAATGGCAACAGAAATAGATGAAGATAAAAAAGGCACCCAAGAAGGTGCAAAAGATATCGGTAAGCATAAAGAAAAAAAAACTAAGTCCGAAGAGGATGATAAACAGGAAACGCTGTTTAATTTAAGAGGGGATTTGAGAGAAAATCAATCTAAAATCCAGGAGATGCAGAGAGATTTTGATAAACTGAAAAAAGAGAATGATCAACTGGGAAAAGACATAGCTGAATTAGAGAAATCAGCAAAAGAGGTTGATCAGGTAATAATAGATTATGATAAAGTGGTAGGCAATATTAAACAAGAAAAACAGGCTTTAGACATTTATTGTGGTGACAAGTGGCCTGGAGTCAAAGCTGCAAATGAAAAAAAAGAGGAGGAAATCAAGAATTCGATAAAAAAAGTACAGGATAGAATTGACAATATTAAGGGCAGGCTGAATGAACTCGAGGGTGATGAAAAAAATAAAGGCCTGATTAAATCTGCTGAGGAAAAACATAGCAAAGCCCAGAAAGATCTTGAGACAAAACAGAATGCTTATGATAACCTAAAGAACACTCAAAAATTGATTGATAATAAAATAAAAAGCCTCAAAGATTTAAAAAAATCGATAGAGGAACAAGAAGACAAGGGTAATAAAGCGAATATGTATTTCCTCATAAAGGAGATGGATAAGGAAAAAAATGGTCTTGAGATAAAAGAAAAAGATTATTTGAGGAAAGAATTAAATGTAGCATGGAAGGAATTGAAATCAGCAAAGGAAGGCTTTAACAAAGCTGAAATAGAACTAAGTAACCTAAAAGAGGAACAAAAAGTAAATAAGAAGAATTTGGAAGATGCTGAGAAGAGCCGCAAGCAGGATATCTTTGATGCGTTAAGTATAATAAGGTGAGTAGGAGGACAATTATGCCAGAATATTTAGCACCAGGCGTTTATATGGAAGAGTTTGAGATCGGTGCAAGGCCGATTGAGGGAGTATCAACCAGCACGGCTGGGTTTTTGGGCCTTACCGAGCGGGGACCTTCCAAGGTTCCGAAGGCGGTTACGAGTTTTGCAGATTTTACGCGATTCTATGGAGGCTATATGAGGGATTCGTATATGGCCTATGCCGTAGAAGGGTTTTTCTCTAATGGAGGAAAACGCTGCTTCATAGGACGGATTGTACATGAAGGGGCAGTTGAATCAAAAAAACCAGTGGATGGTGTAGTATTTACTGCAGCTGGCCCTGGAGCCTGGGGCAACAGGGTGGCAGTACGCATCCAAAATGCCTCAAACGACCCTGAGAACACAATATCTCCGGATGGAAAGAAGTTTTTCCAACTGATTGTAGCATACTGGAAGGATAAAATACCCGAGGACCTTGCAGTGCCTGAAGATAAAGAGAAGAAAAAAAGAAAGTTCAGTGAAATAACAGAAAAGGCTGTTGTTGAGATCTTTGATAACCTGTCTGAGGATCCGGAGTCAGCAGATCACTATGTGAAAAAATTAAGCGATCCGTTAAAAAATCCTTCAAATCTCATTTTCATTACGAAGGACAGCACTGGCAGGCCTGCCAATACCGAAGGTTCTTTCTTTATACCGCTTGAGGGCGGATCTGAAGGCGCTGCAGAACTATCCCGAAGCGATTTCCGAAGCGACCCCGATGCAAAGCCAGGAGATAGAAAAGGGCTCAGCGCTTTTGAAGAGATCGATGAGATTTCGATCATCTATGTCCCTGATATACATGTAGTTAAAGAAGGCGATAGCCAGACTCTACTTGATGATATCCTTACGCATTGTGAGCTATTGAAGGATCGATTTGCCATCATTGATGTTCCGCAGGGAGAGAATAATATTGGCGGATTGACTATTAGAACCTTTTCTCCAAGATTTTCCAAATATGCGGCTGCATATTATCCCTGGATTAAGATATCAGATCCCCTGACCAAAAAGCAGGAGTTAAAGCCCCCTGGCGGGTATATCGCTGGCATATATGCGCGAAGCGATACGGATAGAGGAGTGCATAAGGCTCCGGCCAATGAGGTTGTCAGGGGAGCAATAGATCTGGAATATAATATCACAAAAGGAGAGCACGATTTCCTTAATCCAAGAGGCATCAACGTAATCAGGAATTTTCCAGCACGTGGAATACTGGTATGGGGTGCAAGGACAGCAATCATTGATCCACTATGGAAATACATCAACGTCCGTCGACTCTTTATATATGTCGAAGAATCCATAGAAGAAGGTACCCAGTGGGTTGTTTTTGAACCAAACGATGAAAAACTCTGGGCAAGGGTAAGGGCAACCATAACCCAATTCCTCACAAGGGTATGGAAAGATGGTGCGCTTATGGGAACAAAGGCCGAGCAAGCATTCTTCGTCAAATGCGACAGAACGACGATGACCCAGGATGATATTGATAATGGCAGGTTGATATGCGTTATCGGTATCGCCCCTGTAAAGCCAGCTGAGTTCGTAATATTCCGTATTGCGCAATGGCAGGGAGGCTCTGCGGCTACAGAGTAAGAATACATAACATCCAGATATTAGTATAAATTAGAGTTTAATAAATATAAAAGGAGAATTGAAAATGGCAACAGGAGATAGAAAAGATCCATACAGACAATTTAGATTTAGAGTCAAAATAGAAGGAATAGAGCAGGCAGGGTTCAGTGAATGCACCTTTGCAGATACAACCACAGACCCTGTGGAGTATAGAGAGGGAACTGAGCTGCCAGTATTTCGAAAGCTTTCAGGGTTGACCAAATACGGGAATATCACCCTTAAATGGGGCATTACGGACTCAGATGAACTCTATAAATGGAGACAGCAGATTATAGATACAGGCGCTCAGGGAGCACGGAAGGGTATAATAATTACTCTTATTGATGAGGCAGGTGCAGATAAATCCAGTTGGGAAATCAGAGATGCCTGGCCCAGTAAATACGACCCACCTGATTTTAGCGGCAAAGGGAACGAGGTTGCGATTGAGACCCTGGAAATCGTTCATGAAGGCTTTAAACGGGTCAAGTAGGTTGATCTATGACGTTCCAGACAGAATTTGAGTTCACCTTACCCAAGGGTTATGTGGATGAAGAAGGGAATCTCCATAAGAAAGGTATCATGCGCCTTGCTACAGCGGCTGATGAGATATTGCCTTTAAAGGACTCAAGGGTGCAGTCAAATCCCGCTTACCTGACAGTAATTCTTTTCTCAAGGGTCATTACCAAGCTTGGGAGCTTGCAGTCCATTAACTCAAAGATGATCGAGAATCTGTTTGCTTCCGATCTATCTTATCTGCAGGATTACTATAGAAGGATCAATGAAAATGGTACGGGCAAGATAAAGACCTCATGCCCCAAATGCGAGCACCAGTTCGAAGTTGAGGTAGAGTCCCAGGGGGAATAATAAGCTACCCCCTCGGTAGATTGTACGAGGAGGTAGCCTTTATCGCGTATCATTTTCACTGGTCTTTTGAGGAGATCATGAACATGGAACATAGAGAAAGGCACAGGTGGGTAGAGGAGATCTCCAGGATAAATCAACGCGCAAGTGGAGAGAAACAAAGGAGTATTCTTGAAGTGTAATAATTAGAAGCAGTATACTTCCTTTCATAATCAGAATAGAAATACATTAGCTAAGTTTGTGCAAAGCATAAAAGATAAATATGACAACAGGAGAAGTACCATATCCCTACACATCCTTTAAGTTCAGGGTAGAAATCGAAGGTATTACATCTGCCCGTTTTTCTGAGGTATCAGGTCTTCAGTTTGAAACTGAGACTGAACCTTATGAAGAAGGCGGTGTGAATGATTTTGTGCATATATTACCCAAAAGGACAAAGTACCAAAATATCATACTTAAGCGAGGTATTACAGACGCGGATGATATGTGGGAATGGTATCAGAAAGTAGTTAATGGAAAGTTTGAGCGGAAAAATGGAGCGATTGTCCTGATGGATGTCTCTGGCAAGGATAAAGACACTAAATGGCGCTGGGATTTTTTTAATGCATACCCTGTTAAGTGGACAGGTCCTGAGTTAAAGGCTGATAGTGGTACAGTGGCTTTTGAGGCAATTGAACTTGCACATCATGGGATCAAAAAGATCAAGAAGGTTTAAAATGGTCAAGTCTAATATAATTACTTTATCTGATCCATCCTTTTATCAAAGAATCATAAGTAAGTATCAAAAAAATAAAATGAACCCTTTCGGGTTTCCTATGATGATTTTTTGTAATAATATAGGGCACTCTTTATCTCAAAAAGTTAATATCAATGTTCTAATTCAATTTCAAAATAAGAACACAGTAGTTTCTTTGATCGTGAACAGAATTCAAAATATGAAAGGGCTGTTATCATGGTTTAAGATTGAAAAAATTGAGAAATTTTTCCCTGAAATTATACAAAAACCAGCTCTTTTAAAAAGCGTACAGACGGTTCAGAGGCAGCATTATGATATTTCACGGTATCTTCAAACAGGATACATTCCCGTGAATAAGATATCTCTGGTTTCTTTTTTTAGATATGTGTTCTCCCGTGTAAACGTAAACATGACCCCATTTTTAAAACAGCCATTATTTTTAGCAGCAGATGCCATATATCAGCAAGTGAGCAGCCAGTGCTTAAATTATGGAAACTATTTGAAAGTTATTACACAAAGAACTGGAGATAGCCTTAAATCAGGAATTTTCGAACACTATCCTTCCCTTCAGCACGATTCTTCTACTGAAAAAGAAAATATATTGAAATATTATTTTTTGCTTGGTCATAAATCATCATCAATCTTGCCTCAGGCCAGTTTGCCGCAGACAAGCAGCACACTGCGTATTTCTACGTTTTATCCGCATACAGCCTATAGTTATAATATTTCCTTATTCCGTAGAGCAGTAAACCTGCAGTCCTTAATTGAAGATAATAGTATAAAAACCCTGAGCCATAAGATAATAAAAGGCACGTATAAATCAGAAAAGGAAGGACAATATCCATCCACCCAAAAAGAAAATATAAGGGAGTATCGTCCTGTATTTGAGCTCAGGTCGCCTGTAATTTTATCGAAAGCTAATTTGTTGCAAAACAATAGCATACAGCGCATTTCTACGTTCTATCAGTATGCAGCTCACAATATTTTCTCACAGAGTGAAATAGTAAATCCCCGTACTACAACATTTTCAACAATCGATAATAATGTTTACAATGTCAATGTATCAGTGGGTGGAACTATAAACCACAAGTTCCAAAATTATAGCAACTATTTACAAATTATCCCTCAGACTCTGATAAAAAAGAGTATCTATACTGGAATTGCCAAACAATATCTTTCAACTCATATTGAAAATGTACAGAGATATAAGCGCCAGGTTGAGCAAAGATCAACTGCAATCCTATTAAAATACAATATATTCCTGAACAGCAGCGCATTGCTTCACAGCGGTAAAGATCCATCTAACGGATCATTTAACATAACCTATCAAAATTCAGCGGTTTTTATCAAACCTATCATTAGACAGGATAATTTCAAATACGGCTCAAGCGCTGCAAGTTTTATACCAGTGCAAAGGAAGGATGTTTTAACGGACAATGATAATTTTTACTTTCAAAATCACAGGAAAGTAGAGCAGGCGATAGAGCAGATCAAAAAAATTGTTGAAGAAAACAGAAAGGGATTAGTACAAAGATCCATGCCAAGCCAACCTTTGCAAGATGCAGACCCGCGACGTCAGATTGATATTAATCAGATCTCAGATCAGGTTTATAGAATGATAGATCTCAGGCTCAAAATAGAAAAAGAAAGGAGGGGCTATATATAAATGGAACAAAAAAAACCAAAAACAGGGTTTATAAAAGTGCTAAATGGGCAGAAAATAAATAAAGAGATAGAAATACTTTATTATCCGCCTGAATATTCTTTTGAAAAAACCAACTCCTTCTCAGAGATTGCCATACCCGGACTTGAGTCACCTTACCTGCAGTATGTAAAAGGAAATGCTGCCAGTATCACGCTTGAGGTTTTCTACGACACATATGAAGATGGGCATGACGTGAGAAATGTGACCGACCAGCTAACTGATCTTATGAATATCGATCCTACGATTCATGGTCCTCCACATTTGCAATTCATCTGGGGAATGAAGTCAAAAGAGCCTTTTTACTGTGTTCTGGAGAGGGTAACTAAAAAATTCACCATGTTCACTTCAGACGGTATACCTGTAAGAGCAAGATTGAGTATAACATTAAAAGAGTTCAAAATAGGGCTCAATTCCCGTGAAAGAAGCATGCAGTCGCCTGATAAGACCAAGATATACCTGGTAAAACAGGGGGACAGTCTGTGGTATATCGCATACAGGGAATATGGAAATCCTCTTACCTGGAGACCTATTGCAGACATCAATAAGATATCTAATCCAAGATTTCTTGAACCAGGCACTGAATTATTGATTCCGCCTCTGGAGTGAGGAGATGGCAACATTAATAGAAGGTACCCGGATATATGTACCGGTTTTTAAAGTTAAGCTCAATAAAAATTTTCTCCCAAGAGAAAGCATCACAGGTATAGAGATAGAAGAAGATCTGGAAAAACCTACACTATTCAGAATATCCTTAAATGAGGAAATCAATATGGATACACAGCAGTTTAATTGGCTTGATAATGATCTCATCAAACCCGGAACAGAGGCTATTATAAGTTTTGGGTATGCTATGTCAGAAAAACAGGGTTTAATCAGAGGCAGGATCAAAGCTCTTTCGCCGGGTTTTCTCTCCTCAGGCATCCCCACATTGAGCATAGAGGGATATGATCTTTCACATGACCTTCAAAATTCATACAAAGGTTTTGAAGGTGAAGATCTGACCTACTCAATGGTCGCACAAAAAATAGCTGACAATAATAAATTAAAGCCGGACGGAGTAGAGTCTGCAGATCTAACTCACCCAAAGGTCGAACGAAGAACGAACGAGAATGATTATGCAACTTTAAGAAGACTTTCAAGTGAGATAGGATTTGAGTTCTTCGTAAGAGACGATATTCTTTATTTTCGACAGCCCAGGGATAACACATCTGAAGAATTCACTTTTGAGTTCAGAAAAAATTTTATCAGCTTCAATCCCAGAATGACTACAGCATCTCTGGCTAATGAAGTGAGTGTTTCCTCATGGTATGGTAAGGATAAGGAGGACATTCTGGAAACTGCAAGTATCAGTGACATAAAAAACAGCATGAAAATTCAGGATTTCGATAGCATTATTGAGCAATCCCAGGGCAAAAAAATTAGCGTAAAAATGGAAGGGCGGGTTGTGCGTTCTAAGAAGGAGGCCAAGGACCTGGCCATAACAGAACTAAAAAAAAGGAATAAAAGATTTATTGAAGGGTCACTCGAATGTATCGGAGACCCAAAGCTCAGACCAGGGATAACAGTGAAAATCGAAAAAGTCGGCAAGAAATTCAGCGGCATTTATTATGTGACAAGAGCAAAACATAGCATAGGAGACGGAGGTTACAAAACTACACTGGATGTAAGCATAAGAAGGAGAATTCCATGACTCTGGAAGATTTATTTAACAAGCAGGAAAGATCAGATGAACAGCACATATACGGTGTAGTAGTAGGTATTGTTACAAGCAATCAAGACTCTGAGGGTCTGGGTCGGGTTAAAGTCAGTTTTCTCTGGAGGGGAGATAAAGATGAAAGTTATTGGGCAAGGGTTGCAAGCTTGATGGCAGGAAACGACAGGGGTATGGTCTTTTATCCGGAGGTTAATGATGAAGTGCTTGTTGCTTTTGAACATGGTGATATAAACTATCCATATGTCATAGGAGCTCTATGGAATACCAAGGATAAGACCCCTGAAGCAAATAGCGATGGCAAGAATAATATTAGAAAAATCAGATCAAGAAGCGGACATGAAATTATCTTCAGTGACGAGAAGATGAAGGAGAGAGTAGAGATTCATACTAATGCCAAACATAAAATTATCCTGGATGATACTACCGGAGGGGAAAAAATCGAAATAATTGATAAAACAGGAAGTAATAAAATTACTATTGATTCCATGCAGAACTCCATAAATATAGAAAGCACAATGCAGCTCAAGATTAAATCTCAGATGATAGAGATTGAGGCCGGGGCAATGATGACAATAAAAGCCGGAGGCATCCTTACAATTCAGGGATCTGTGGTCAAAATAAACTAACTTATTAAGAGGTGGTACAATATGGGATTGCCAGCAGCCAGAGTAGGGGATATGACAAGTCACGGAACACCACTGGCTCCGGGACCTGGAAGTGTAAATGTACTTATCGGTGGTATGCCTGCCTGGAAGGCAGCAGCGGATTTTCATACATGTCCGCTGGTGACAGGGGTTGTACCACATGCAGGAGGAGTAGTTGCCATGGGAAGTGTTACAGTACTTATTAACAGCCTTCCTGCTGTTCGCCAGGGCGATATGATCATAGAAGTAGGTCCACCTAACTCGATCGTAATGGGATGTCCTACAGTGCTGATCGGATGAAGGTTTATTTTCGATATTTTGTTTAAGTAAAGGAGAGACTTAATGAATAAGGATTTTCTCGGTAAAGGATGGAAATTTCCTGTCAGGGCAGATGCTCATGGTAAGATAGCCATGTCTGAGTATGAAGAAGATATAAAAGAGGCGATCTGGATAATTCTGGGCACATCTAAAGGAGAGCGCCTGATGCGGCCTGATTTTGGGTGCGGGATCCATGAATATGTTTTTTCTTCCATGAGTATGGCTAATCTTCTTCTTATAGAAAATACGGTGATGGAAGCATTGACCATCTGGGAGCCGCGAATAGATGTGCTGAACGTAAAGACAGATACACAGTATGCGGATAATGGAAAGCTCGTTATAAATATAGAATATAAGGTGCGGGCTACCAACACACAATTCAATCTTGTTTATCCATTTTATCTAAAAGAAGGGTAATGTAATGAAATTACCAGAAGTAATTAGGAAAAGAAAAGATAGCAATACATTCCAGAGTGATATAGAGAGTCAAATAGCAGATAAAATCCCATTTTATACTCCCGAATGGACTTTGAAAGACGAGAAAGACGTGGGAGTAGCCCTTTACAAGATATTTGCCTATATGGCTGAAACGGCTATAAAAAGGTTAAATAATGTTCCTCAGAAGCACTTTCTTTCATTTTTAGAGACTATTAATACTTCTCTTATTCCTGCCCAGCCTGCAAGGGTTCCGCTCACATTTCAACTAAGTAAAGGTGCTCCTGAAGTTCTAATTCCTGCCTTAACACAGGCTGCTGCTCCCGGCCCGGATGGAAAGCCTATTATTTTTGAGACAGAAAAAGATATTACGGCTACGCCTTCAAATCTGGTATCTGTAGTCAGTATAATAAAAGAAAAAGATGAGATATTCGACCATACGATTTCCATAAATGGTAAAGCTTCAACAGAGCTTTTCAGAGGAGATAACAAGCAGAAGCATATACTCTATCTTGGAGATAAAAACCTATTCAATATAAAAGAGGCAGAAATAGTTATTCAAGGAAAAAAAATTGATAAATTATCGAACACGAATTATTGTACCTGGGATTATAGTGTGGAGGAGGTTAAGGAGAAGAAAAATGGTGAGGAAGTTAAGAATATACGCTGGCTTCCATTAACTGTTGATACATCTATCAATGTTGATACATCTATCAAACAAATTGATCCACAACTTAAACAAATTATACTTAGAAAAGATATACATAAAAAGTATTTATTTAGCTGGGACAATGTTCCGGGAAAAGAGAATGAAAAACTCATAGAGTATCTGGAACAGAAGTATGGTGTCGATTGGGTACGAACAGCAAAAATTGAAAAGATCGATAACAATGAGATAACAGTGGCGCCTGAAAAGAACTTTCTTTCGCTAAGACTTAACAATGAAAACACTAAGGTAACATTAACAATCAACAAAGTTAAAACTGACGAATACTTAGTGAAGACTGAAAATAGTAAGCTTAACATATACCACGTACCAGATGATGAGGTAAAAAATGACGAGGTAAACCTGGATGGGTTCAAAAGCAGGTGGATAAGGTGTCAGGTAAATGACTCAAAAATTACAGAAGTTGAAGATATACAAATATCCGAACTGACAATTTCCATCTCACCTATAAGAACTTCTGATCCTGAGGGTATCGGTCCGGATATAATATTTTCCAATGATGTACCGATAGATCCATCTAAAGAATTCTACCCTTTTGGAAACAAACCGCAGATATACAGTACACTTTACATAGCAAGTAAAGATGCATTCTCAAAGAAGGGTTACGAGGTGTCCCTTATAATTACTTTTATTCCCGGAACCTCCAGCCCTGGTACAAACATTCCTCAACTCTCCTGGGAATACTGGGATGGGGAGGCGTGGAGTCCTCTCAAGGGCATTACAGAAAATTTCAGCAGTTCATCTGCCTATTATGGCAAAGTTAAGAGTGCGGAATCGAAAAGTATTACGCTTGAAAACAATGGTTCAAATACTGAAAATGACTATACAGGGATGTTGATTAGTATTACAGGTGGGTCTGGAATCTTCCAGACTCGCAAAATCATATCATATGACAAAGGTTCCAGGAAGGCAGTTGTGGATAACAAATGGATAATTCTTCCTGATAACACATCAACTTACCGCATATATCCCTGCTGCAAATTAATTTCGACAGATCAACCTGAATGTAAAGTTGAAGTAACCCTATTATCTTTGCCGGAAGTAACAAAATTAAATGGAAAAGAAAATTATTGGATACGTGTACGTCTTATTGGAGGAGATTATGGAAAGGAATATGAAGTTCAAGGAGACAAGGTTAATCCTGGTTATTTCTGTCCACCCATAATCAAATCGTTAAAAATCAATTATTCTGCTGGGATAGGGGGCTTTAAAGAGCCTGATTATATATTGACAAGAAATAATCTCAAATTGAGGCAAGTCAAAGAGTCACTGGTTTTATCCAGCTGGGATAATATTTCAGAAAAAGATAATGAAAGACTCATAGAATTTCTAGAAAAGAACTATGATATTTATTGGGTAAAAACAGCACAGATTGAAAAAATCGAGAACGATAAAACCATACGAGTATCGAATGTAGAAAAATTTCTTACTCTAAGAATTAACGATGAAAAATCCAGGGTAAGCCTAAAAATCGATCATGGTAGAACCGATGAATTCATCGTTCAGGAGTTAAATGGTGAGTTAAACATATATAGAACATTCAATCCTTTCGAAACTTTAATTGACACCCATCCTGCGATATATTTCGGGTTTGATAGGGCATTGAAAGGAGGCCCTTTCAGTCTTTTCGTATCTATTTATGAAAAATTGGAATCTCCTGAAGATTTTCGTCCTAGAATCAGATGGACATCTAAAATAAAAGACGGTGCCTGGAAACAACTTGATAGCATATCAGATGAAATGCGGGGCTTTACAGGAAGTGGAATTGTGCAATTTTCCGTTTCGGGTGATATGATGAGCGAAACAATGTTTGGTTCTAAAGACGATATTTACTGGATACGGGCAGAGATTATAGAGAATTTCTTTGCAACAGAAGTAAAAGCTCCCACTGCATCCGATACAAAATTTTTAAAGTTATATAGAAAAAAAGAATCAAAGTATTCAGGAACAGATAGTACTACCAATACTGTCAGTAACTTATCTGAAAACAAATTAAAGAAATGCAGGGAAACAATTGATATACTTAATGTAAGCCTCATTAGTGAAGGAGTGAAAAAATTACCTCCGAAAGTTATGGGGTTTTACCTTAATTCTGCGTGGGCACTTCAATTAAAAACTATTACCGATGAAATAATTGGCTCAAGTACAGGTGAACGTCATCAGAAATTCCAGCTGCTTAATTCACCGGTATTAATCGAAAGAAAAGGTGAAAAAATCAGCGTGAATGAGTTCAATTCTCTCACTGAGAGTGAGAGAAAATCTATTAAAGACACTCAGGATAAAGACACTCAAGATAAAAAAGATGATCAGGGAAATCCAGTTGAATTCTGGGTAGTGTGGAAAAAAGTAAGCGATTTTATCAATTCAAAAGCAAATGACCGGGATTACGTAATCGATAGAGCAACAGGAGAAATCAAATTTGGCGATGGGAACCGCGGTATGGTACCTCCCATCGGATTGAACAACATTAAAGCCACATATAGTACAGGAGGAGGAGTATCAGGAAATATTGGGGCAGGCCAGATAACTAAACTTCAAAGCGCAGTACCTGTGGACAAGGTCAATAACCCTGTGGCATCAGATGGTGGGATGGATACGGAAGATATAGATTCACTAATAGATAGAGGGCCCGCTGTGCTCAAACACAGGAACAGGGCGGTTGCGCTAGAGGATTTTATATGGCTTACAAAACAGGCATCAAAGAAAATTGCCAGGGTCAAGGTACTTCCGAACTTTGATCCTCATGTTGAATCCGAAGATAAATTTAGGACTGGTTATGTAACCATTATAATAATTCCTCAAAGTTCAGAAGTTAAACCCATACCATGGCCTGAATTAAGGCGCATCGTCAAAAAATATTTGGAAGACAGATGCTCCAATGTCATAACCTTGAACGTGATACAGCCCTCTTATGTCAGGGCAAGCATTTCAGCCATAATGATCACAAATGATCTGAACGCCATACCTGAAATAGAGCGTAATGCAAAGATAGAGATTGCTAAATTCCTTCATCCTCTTACCGGTGGAACTGAAGGAAAGGGCTGGGATTTTGGCTCTATCCCCTGCATCTCAGATATATACTCTAAACTTGAGGGTATCGAAAAAGCAGATTATGTAACAAAGGTGATGATAAATATTCAGGCTGATGAGGACTCAAAAGTAATTAAAATAACTGATACTTCCGGTATTATAAAACTTCCCGAATACGCACTTCTCTATAGCGGCGAACATGATATCACTGCAAAATGGAGGGATGAAAATCTCGCTACCTAAACCAAATCTTGATGACAGGACATTCAATCAACTGGTAGAGGAAGCGAAAAAGCTCATTCCCAGGTATGCTCCTCAGTGGACGGACCACAACTGGAGCGATCCGGGCATTACATTTATAGATCTCTTTGCCTGGCTCACTGAGATGGCATTATACCGCATCAACCTTGTAACCGATAACCATCGTCTCAAGTATCTTCAACTTCTGGGAATCAGACCAAAGCCACCCAGTCCTGCGAAAGTAGATTTTACTTTTGAATCAAAAAATGATTTTAAGCCAAAAAAAGATCATCTGAAAGCAGGAGCCGGAGAGAGTATTTCTGTAGAGATAGATGCATCCGGCAAGAGTATTGATTTTGAGCTTGATGAAGGTATCACAGTAGTACCTGTAACACTGGAAAAAGTAATTGTGGATGCACAGACTGCCGGAGTCTTTGATAGGACCGATGCAAATAAGAAAGCTGACCTTTTCTATGCCCCTTTTGGTTTGAGGGTCCAGAAAGACTGCGCGCTGTATCTGGGCTTTGATAAGAGCACAGATACCAATACACAGGTTTACCCATCCGATATACTGAGTTTTATGTGTTACTTATATGAAAAATATTTTAAGAATGAACCTGCCGAGCATGGCAATGAACCTGATTATAAGTTCGAAAATGCAAAGTTAAAATGGAAAATTACATCAGATGGGATAAACTGGAATACCATATCACCGAAGGATGAGACTGAAGGTTTTAAGAAAAGTGGCCGAATTATTTTTAAAGAACTTAAGGGCTGGAAAAAATCAAAAATCTCCAAAGATAATAGTAATAGAGATTTATTCTGGCTACGGTGCACTGTAGAGGAATCCAATTTTGAATATCCACCACGAATAGAGACAATCAGGCTTAACACCACATCAGCAACGCAGGGTAGGACCATTAAAGATGATAACATGGATAGACGTAGTAACGGCTTACCATATCAGGTTTTCAAACTCAATAATACACCAATACTGGATAAAACTGTAGAACTGGAATCAGATGAGTATCTATTTAACTGGGACGAAATTCTCGAGAAGGATAAAGATAAAGTTAAACAATACCTAAAAAATAGATTTTCTATGAATTGGGTAGAAGATGCAGAAATCAAGCAAATTAATAAATACAATATTAAATTATATTCTAATGATAATTGTATTTTATTTAATAAATATAAACTTGAGGAAACATGTTTGTTTAGCTGGGATGAAGTTCCTGGAAACGATGACAAAAAATTCAGAGACTTTCTAAGGCAGAATTATAATATTGATTGGGTAATTACAGCACAAATTGAAAAAATAGAGAGTGGTAAAACCATCAGAGTATCGAGTGCAGAAAAATCTCTTAGTCTGAGAATTAACGATGAAAGATCCAGGGTAAGCCTAAGAACCGATCATGGTAGAACCGATGAATTCATTATTCGAAAGTTAAATGGTGAATTAAACGTATACGAAGAAGCAAAAGTTAGCCTGATAATCAATGATGGAAGAACATATAAGCTCCTTGGGAAGAAGGAAAATAATAAGATAAAAATATATGATGGAATATGGGAAGAAGTTGATGACTTTGATTCTTCCAGACCACAAGATAATCATTTTATTGTTGATAGAGAAAAGGGAGAAATAAAATTCGGGGATGGATTGAATGGAAGGGTTCCATCTGCTAATTTTAATATCAAAGTTATCAGTTACAGAGTTGGCGGCGGAGAAGAAGGCAACATTAAGGCTGGGTACGACTGGAAGATTGAGGGTCATTATGGCTTAAAAATAAGCAACTATAAACCATCAACAGGGGGGAAAGGAGCTGAATCTATCGAAGATGCGGCTGATAGATTCATTAAAGAACTGAAAGTTCCATATACGGCTGTAACTTCTCAGGATTTTGAATATATTGCCAAAAACACTCCCGGACTAAGGGTTGCAGAAGCAAAGGCGATTATAAATCCTTTTTTATTCAGCTGGAACCGGATCCCGGGAAAAGACACTGGCAGACTCAAAGAATTTTTAAGCCAAAATTTTGAAATCGACTGGGCAAGAACAGCAGAAGTGAAGAAAAACGATGTTAACAATACTATAAACGTATATTCTAAACTAAACTCTCTTTCACTCAGACTAAATGATAAGACCAGAATGATACTGAAGATCGATGATGGAAGAGTGGAAGAATTCCTTGCCAGAGAGGAGAATAGTGAGTTAAAAATATATGATAATAACACTGTACATGTAGCAGTAATACCATATACACCGCTT
This sequence comes from Candidatus Methanoperedens sp., assembly GCA_049301735.1. GTDB lineage: Archaea > Halobacteriota > Methanosarcinia > Methanosarcinales > Methanoperedenaceae > Methanoperedens. The sequence continues at coordinate 7,013 of JBAQLI010000135.1, read as the reverse complement.
GCTAGTTTTGAAAATCCACCCAAACCATCAAAGGAGTTCATAAATGCGATATGTAAACATCTGGATAAACACCGCCTTTTAGGGACTAAAATCCGCGTTGTTCCACCAGTTTATATAAAAGTCAATATAAACGCAACAATATTACCGCTAAAAGGTTTTGATAAAGAAAAGTTAAGACAAAATATTGAGAAAAAACTCCAGGAGTTTCTTCATCCTATCACAGGAGGAGATAATAAAGAAGGGTGGCAGATGGGTAAAATTGTATCTCGGTCTGATATATATGATATAATTGAAAAAGTTGAGGGTATAGATTGTATTGTTAGTCTAACACTATCAGGGGATAAAAGCTCAAGCCCTGATGAGGATGGAAATCTGGAACTGAATTCAGGAATTGCGACTGTCTATCTTGGCGATATCACTATTACAATAATTTAAAAGATCGGCGTATGCATGAGGATTATCAATGGAAGAGAAAAATTACAAAGTGATAAATACACAAGACCTCTGGGAGTATTTTAAAAAAGATACAGATAACCTTTCTATAGAAAACGAATGTCTTAAATTACAGACAACTCAAGTCTATGAATTTGTAAAGGATATTATCAATGATAAAAACCTGAAGATAAAAGACATTGCTGTAGATGAATATAATGTAATATATATTCTTAATGAGGATAAAGTTATTTTATATGATGCACAAAATATAAAAAATAACGGATGTAAACTTAGAGTTCTTCCTATAAAACTAAAATCCCCTTCTGGAATAGGTGTAATTAAAGATAGAATATATATAGCTGATAATAAAAAGCTAACTGCCTATAATAAAAACAATCTTAAGGAATGCGGAGTATTGTCAGAGTATAAAGGTCAACCTTTAAATAAAATCATAGACCTTGCTACAGGATTTGAAGATTTCATATTTATCATTGAAAAGGGAAAGAAATCTAGGATCCTGAAAATAAAAGATGATTTATCTATAGACCAAGATTTTTCTATATCACCAGAAGACCAAGAAAAACTTTCAAATCCAACCGATATTGCAGTAGATAAAAAGGGAGATATCTATGTCCTTGATAGCCAGAAAGTGCATAAATTTGGAAAAAATGGAGAATACAGAGATATCATCCCTATTGAAATTAAAGAGTATTTGTTTAGCTGGGATAACATTCTGGGAAGCGACAAGGAAAGACTCATAGATTTTCTGAAGCAAAATTACAGCGTTGATTGGTTAAAAACAGAAAATATCGAAAAAATTGGTGATAAAATCATTAGAATATATAATGAAACAAATTCTCTTTTATTAGAACTTAATGATAAAAAAACCGGAGTAAATCTAAAAATCGATGATCGTACAAATGAAAAATTCTTAGTAAAAATAGAAAATAGTAAGCTAAACATATACAAATATATTATACCCAAAGGACTTATTGTTGATGCCAAGAATATATTTGTGGGCGTAGATAATAAGACCCCAAAGGAGAAAAGGACGATATATGCGTTTAATAAAGACTCCGTACTTGATAAGAACCGCAGTTGGTATCCGGTCTGGTCTTATAGGGATGCGGCTCGGAAATTAATCACTGACTCTAAAGGCAACCTTTATGTGGTGAATGACAAGGGAAACAAGCTAACATTTTTAGAATATAAAAAAGTAAATAAGTTAAACAAAGAAGGTTTATATTCAGGTTACTATATTTCAAAACCAATAGATAGCAATGATACAAAAACCCGCTGGCGTAGATTTCTTCTAAAAGGAGATTTCCAAAAAGGATCTCAGATCGAATTTTCATATTACATTTCAAATGATAATTCAACAGATAATAATATAATATACTTTGAAAAATTATCGCATAATAGCCTTACAGGTACCTCAGCAGTTCAGGGAGAAGAAAAGAGGGAGGCACTTTTTCAAGAAGACATCCAGGGGCGATACCTGAGATTTAAAATAACTCTTATAGGCAATGAAAATATTTCACCAATCGTAAAATCACTTAAAGTTTTCTTCCCTGAGAGATCATTTATTGATTATCTGCCTGCTATTTATCAAGGAGATAATACTATCAGGGATTTTCCGGAGAATTTTGCCAATTCAGGATTCCTTGAACGGTTCCTATCAATATTCGAAAGCATTTATTTTTATATAGATTTTGAAATAGATCATTTGAGCCGCCTCTTTGATGCATGGGGAACTCCTTGTGAATTTGTATCCTGGCTTGGATCATGGCTTGCCATACCATTAGAAGAAAACTTCCCGGAAAATATGAAGAGACTGTATATCCAGAGAGCAATTTCACTGTACAAAAAGAGAGGCACAAAAGAAGGGTTGGAAGAGACGATCGCCTTTTTTTTGTATACAAAGAAACATCCTTATTTGAAGATGAAAGATATAACGGCACAGTACGAGGATGAAAAACCTTTCATAATTGAGAACTTCAATACTGCCCGGCTACCTGGGAATAAGCGTATCAAAGAATCTAACGTAACAAAAGATACTCTTTTTTTTCCACCTCCTGAAGCCAGAACAATAAAGCCAGATGGTAAAGAAGAAGCGCTGCTGGATGTTCTTTTTGGGAAAGAGCCATTCAGTTTTTATGTTTACCTCAGAGATACAAACCTGGATGAGAATATCATCAGTACAATCAAGAGGATAATAGATGAACAGAAACCAGCACATACATGCTACGGTCTTAAAGTGCTTGAACCAGCGTTCCATCTTGATATGCATACTTATCTTGAAGTCAATACCGTACTTACAAAGTCCGGGTTTATTATAGGAAAGACAGCGGTGATGGGAAGAAATACGATTCTAGATGATAAAGATTTGGACTAATAGAGGTATTTGCAAAATGGATATTTTATATTTAATTAATTTAAAAAATATGAGGAGGCTATAAAGATGTCAGATAATCAAGAGGATGAGAACTGCCGGATTCATGGGTTTAAAAGAAATAATTATTTCTATGGTAAACTCATGACTGTAAGGGATTTTAAAGATGAGCAAAAGTATTTTAATGAAAAACGTTACCTGATAAACAGGCTGATACATGGATCCGGATTAGTATGCGGATTATTTGAAAATGACATTTCTTTTCCGGATAGTGGAGAGAATGTTAGAATCAAGTTCAATAATGATGGTCTGGTATTGGATTGCTGTGGGCGCGAAATAGCGATACCATGTGATACCGAAAATGGATCACATGAAATCATCATCGAAGAAAGACTCAAGGATGGAGATAGAAAATATCTTACGAAATCAGACGTACCAGATCCAGATTCAGAACCAGATTCAAAACAAGATCGTGGCTATTTATATCTTCGCTACCAGCCGTGTTGTGATGAAAGAGTCGCTGCTGCCACAAATTCTTCAGGCTGCACAGAAGAAGTATCAGAATCTAACAGGATAGAAGAGCGTTTTAATATAATTTTCTCTAAAACATCTCCTTCTAAAGGATCCCTAGTAACCGCACCTGATTGTAAAGAATTCTTTAAAGAAGTTAATTCTCAAAATGCTCATGAAAAAATCAGGGAATGGATCGAAAAGATCGCATTATGTCCATCCTGCAACCAAAAGGATAAAAAAGTTTTCCTTGCTTGCATTAAAAAGAACGGAAGTAAGGTAATAATCGACTCAGAAAAGACAAGAGATCTTACATCCCTTGTCTTAAATAACAGACTTCTTTCTGAACTTTTAATATGTCATATATCAAATTTTGATAATCCACACAAGACTACAGCCCAACAGGTTGGGGCTCCTGTAAGTATAGATGGCGTGAGCAATCCCGGCGGGGATATAGATCTGGAAGGAGAAAACACTATTAATATTAACTCGGATGACAAAAACAATAAAATTACAATAGGTGAAACGCATTCAGGCCTAATGGGTAATCCGCATGAAACAAAACATGAACAGCTTCATGATATCAAGGAGGTCGATCCAACAGATAATGATAAAGCTAAAGATAAACATGTATCCAACGATGATGCTAAGAAGTGGAATAGCTCAATTTCTAATATAAATAATATAGGGCCTGATAGCGCAGGTAACTTCGCATTAAATGAAGGTAATAATATCTCTATCACCTCAGATACAAATGGTGTAACCATAGCTTCGAAACATAATGGTGGAGGAGTAGAATGTTTTACAGGAGTCGTCATATTCAGAAATATACAGCCGGGAGCATCCTATAATTCACGTGAAATTAAGCCCGATAAAAAAACATTAGGATTTATCTTAGGCATTGAAATGGAAGAAAGAATTATAACAGGAGCCAGACTGAGGGAAACGGATGTTTCTTTGAAATCTATCCAAAGTATTCATTCGGGCAATTTTATTATAAATATTGAAAATCAATCCGAGAATGATATACCTGAACTCAGAGTTAGATGGTGGGCTATAACTCCGAAAGAGATGGGTGAGGATGAAGTGACCCCTCCAGGGCAGGTGAACATTTTGCCCAAGAATGTCATTCTGGCTCCGCGGGATAAACAGGAATTCATTGCAGCTGTGACGGGCAGCGAAGACGTAAAAATAAACTGGGGCCCAAAAGAGCTTATCGAAGGGAATATCCTTAGTGAGGTGGGCCCAAATAAGGCTATTTTTACAGCACCTAAAAATCCCGGTAAATACAGGATTGTGGCCACAAGCGATGCTGATCAATCCAAGAGGGACGAGACAATCGCGAAAGTTTATCTGTTTAGCTGGAACGATGTCCCAGGAAAAGATGAAGAGAACCTTATAGAGTTATTAAATAAGAAATTTGGCATCAGTTGGGCAAAAACAGCAAAAATTGAAAAAACAGACGATGGTAGAACTATTATAGTATCTACTGGAAAAAATTCTCTTTCATTAGAACTTAATGATAAAGAGAACAAAGTAACTTTAAAAATAGAAGACCATACATATGAAAAATTCTTAATAAAAGAAGAAAATAATAAAATAAACATATACCCGGAAAAAGATGATATACAGGATAGAATTCAAAAAACACTGAGAGATCACAAACGTCAGAAATGACAATAGAAAATAATTGAGAATTAATAATAAGTACCAAGATAAAAGAGTGAAATCAAGGCCAAACAGGATTTTTATTATTAATTATTAATTAATATTTATTTCATACGGGAGAAAACAGATAACAGATGGGTGATGTGATCAAGACTTCAGCCAAAAAGCCAGAGGCAAAGCGTGAGAATTCAGTCTCGCGCAGCCGGCAGGCCGGGTTCTCTCAATCCACTAATTCACCTGTTGAACAGATCCTGTTCCTCCAGAGAACAATCGGAAACCAGGCTGTAGGAAGACTCATAATATCGGGGGCACTGCAGGCCAAGCTCAAGATCGGGCTTCCCGGCGATAAATATGAGCAGGAGGCTGACAGGGTGGCGGAGCAGGTGATGAGAGAAGAAAAGGAAAAGATCCTTCAAGCTAAAGAAGCTTCAGATAAGATACCTGAGGTTACGCCGAAGGCGGAGAACAATATCAGCGCCATCCGCGGCGGTGGCCAGCCTCTGCCCGAGTCCATCCGATCCTTCATGGAGCCGCGATTTAATACTGACTTGAGCACCGTACGCATCCACACCGATAGCCACGCCCATGATCTCGCCCGGTCAATCAACGCCAAGGCCTTCACAGTCGGGGGCGACATCGTCTTAGGTGCCGGGCACTACGCGCCCGAAACCGGAAGTGGCAAACGCCTCATGGCGCATGAGTTGACCCATGTGATGCAGCAGGGCGGGCGCACTATATCTGGACCTGAAATGATATCTGACCTATCTGACCCCATTAGTTCCTGGAATATACTGGAACCGGTAGTCCAGCGTCAGGAGGTTGAATTTGACTTGGAGGTGCCTACCTCGGAGGAAAGAGAGAGGCTGCGGCAGCGGGGGATTCAACTGCCAAGCGTCTCCTCCCAGGCGGCGGACCCTCGCGGCCATAGTGATTTCGTGGACAGACGACTCAACGCCGTAGGATTCGGAATTTATCTGGGAGGATATGTCCTGTACCTTGATGGCCTTGATATCCCGGTCTTCGTGCCGGAATCTCACTTCAATTTCGCCGCTACCAATATGGCGCCAGCGGATCTCGCGATCTTCCCTGATCATAATGCCGCATTGGCACATATTCCGATGGGACCCCAGGCTCCCGGACAGCCGATCCCGTATACGTACTACAGGGGCGCTGGTGGCGCGATTATCGCTCCAACTCTTTTCACACCGGTCACTACACCCCGAGTTATTCAAACAGCTCTTCAGGCCCGCCGTCAGCTCGCAGAGTACGTTCAGGAGCAGCTTATGGCGGTGGCAATCAGTATTGTCGGCGGTATGATCATTCGAGGTATTATCGGATGGTTAGCGCGGATAGGTGGTGGGAGAGGTACTCCGCCGCCTTCACGCCTTTCACCCGCGGCAACGAGGGCTCGTGATTTAGCGCGTCAAACACGAGCGCAAGGGAAACCGGTGATTGCGAATATGGGCGGCGCCGGTGCACCCCATGAACCGCCCGGCGCTATAAACATCAATAATCAAGCTGTAGGACGACGCGGCATTCCGAACCACATTGAAGCAGATGCCTCGGATATCGGCCAGCTTTTTGATGCCGGCTCCATAGACCAGGTTGTTGGTCATCATATGCCCCCGAGCGTTATCAATTGGCAACGCGCAATACCCGGTATTCGCAACGCCCTACGACAGGGAGGAACGTTCCGCTTCGACTGGCGGGGCGCCACCTCCGAAGCTGCTCAGGTTGTGCGTCTTCTGCAAGAAGCTGGATTCCGTGAGGTAAATAATATCGCCGATACTTTAGTAACCGCGGTCAGGCCTTAGGGCCGTAGTTCATAATCATCCGGTTTCTTGGATGCGTATCGCGGGCGTGGGGTCAAGTCTTGTGTTATGACATTCAATAAATGCGCAGGGTCTTGTAGCCCGTATTCCGTACCTTTCGTGCGTCTCAAATAATATTTTTCTCGATAGCGTTTTTATTAATTTCAGTAAATAAATATTATATAACTTATTTTTAA
>JBAQLI010000134.1:0-14211 GCA_049301735.1 Candidatus Methanoperedens sp. | reverse complement strand
TGTACTTCATCTGTGCCTTCAAGAGCTTTTAACCAATATGAATATTGTTTCCCATTCTCCATACTTATATATTCATAGAGAATCTATATAATGCTTGCTAACTTATTTTTACGTAACCCCTTAGCTTACCATTTCCTGCGAAATCACCTGCACCAGATAATATTCAGCCTCCATGTCATTTCAATCTGATTCGATTTTTCGAACGAAATTGGATAAACACTCCTCAACCCAAAGCATCCTTTTGTTAGGAATACGATGAAACCGGTCTCATTGAATATAATAAAGGTCATACTCGTATGCCAATAGTACGAACCAAGATACTAAACTCGGAGGTATGCACTTAGAAACCAAACCTGTTGAAGTTTTAAGGAAACGTAAAATAAAAGGAAAAAATTGCGAACATAATCTTTTACTACTCACTAATAAATCAGTTTGGCAATATAACCAAGTTCACTGGTGAATCAGTAAAAGTTCACCAGTTTCAACTTATGGGGTATCCAGTTTCATCTTATGGGTATACTACAGAAAATATGAAATTATGACAAAAGTAACAGAATGATACCAACCAATAAATACAAAACAACGATGCATAGAGCCTTTTTATGTTATAAGCTTGAAGAAGTCCTCTATGATTTCATTGAAATTTCCAGTTTCAACTTATGGGTTCAGTTCACAATTGGATAAAGATCAGTTAACAAACCGGGTTACCGAAAATAATAAGTAATGATAATTACAATATTTATTTTGGAGAGCAATCCGGGTAATCATATCCGACCACGGGAGCGCCGTAAGTCGTGAATGATATAGAAATCCAAAGACGGGTGAAGCTGTTTGCGGACTAACTATGGAATAGGGTCCTGCCCGGGCTTGTATCCATTTTTTTCATTATTTTCATCTTGCCACGAGTACAGTACACTTAGCTTTCTTTACCACAGCCTGCGCCACGCTTCCAAGCTCCGGGTTTATTTCGGTCTCACCCTCACCGCCCATGACTATCGTATGAACGTTATATTTTTCAGCAGCTTCAAGTATCGCATGCGCGATGATCTCTGCACGGGCTCCCATCTTTGGGATTCTCTGCATACTGACCCCAACAAGTATTTTATGGACATCTATGCCCATATCCGCTCCCATATCCACGACCCTGCCCAGTACTTCCTCGCCATGTGATACAAGTTCCTCTCTCTCTGAATCCTTCTTTGCTACAGCCACATAAATAGCTGCTATTTTGATATTATATGATTTTGTGATCCTCATAGCTGCGATCTCTGCTTTTCTTCCATATTCGCTGCCATCGGTCGCAAGAAGTATCTCATATTTCGTCATTATCAAACCTCTTTCTTTCTTATTTTCTGCTCGAGTTTATCAAGCGCAACCATAAGTCCGAAAATCACAGCCTGCGGTCTTGGAGGACATCCCGGAATATATACATCCACGGGAATAATTTTGTCAACTCCGCCACAGCTTGCGTAAGTATCGCCAAAAATCCCGCCATTGCAGGCGCACGAACCCATTGCAGCGACAAGTTTTGGTGACGGCGTTGCGTTATAAGTTTTAAGAAGCGCAAGTTCCATATTCCGCGTAACAGGACCAGTGACAAGAAGCATATCAGCATGGCGCGGTGAAGCCACAATATGAAGACCGAATCGCTCGATATCGTATATTGGATTTGAAAGCGCATTCACCTCAACCTCACATGCGTTGCATGAGCCTGCATCAACTTCACGAATATGCAGTGATCTCCCGAATATATTCCTGATTTTATCATTCAGGCGCTGCCCCATTATCTCAATTTCATCTTCAACCGTCATAACTTACTCCGGATACTGGTAATAAGGTCTTCTTTTGTCTTTGATGCGAGTTCATATTCCTGTGTGAGTTTGATTGCGCCATATCTGCATGCCTCTTCACATCTTCCACAGAATATGCAGCCGCAATATGATAATGAAAGAGTCTTTTCACCGCTTTTTTCTGTGAACCATATAACACCTGGCGGACAGACTTTAATGCAATCCCCGCAAAACGTGCATTTATCTGAGATTTCAGGTTTTCCGCGAAAACCCTCCGGTGCAATATCAGGTACAGCAGGATATTTCGTCGTTTGACAGCCGGCTTTAATGGTTTTCCTAAGTATTTCAAGCATTTTTTCACCTACATGTCATTGCCTGAATAAGACAAGCTCAAGCTCTTGTTTATGATCGGGAAGTCAGGTACGATGTTATCAAGCACTGCATACTCTATGGACAGCCAGTTGCAAAAGGACGGATCACGGACTTTACATCTTTCGATCTTGTTCCCTGATGTTCGTATCCAGTAAATTGTTTCTCCTCTTGGCGCTTCGCAAATCCCGAGCGCATGACCATCCGGGATTTTATCAACCTTTACTCTCAGGTCACCTTCAGGAAGTGACCAGAGCGCCTGTTCTATCAATCCTACGGATTCACATACTTCATCTGCCCGTACAATAGTCCTTGCATGCACATCACCTGCTTTTGAAACAATTACTTTGAAATTGAATTCCTTGTAGGCCGCATACGGATGATCGCGCCGCATATCCCTGTCAATCCCGGAAGCCCGTCCAACCGGCCCTACTACATGCAATCCCTTAGCTATATCATTGTAGATACGCCCTGTTGTTTCGATCCTGTCCATAAGTGATGGGGTCGAGCTCAGGTGTTCCATCAATTTCCTGAAATCCCTTTGAATAATCGAAAGGCTAAGGAGGATTTCATCCTTACTGCCACCAATATCGCGCCGCACACCACCGATTGTGTTCATGCCCCGGAGCAATCTGCTTCCTGTGACACGTTCGTTTAACTGCAATACATCTTCCTTGAGTTTGTTGGCATGAGCAGCGCCGAATGAAAAAGCCACATCTGTCGCGATCCCTGCGATATCAGCGATGTGATTGTATATTCGTTCAAGTTCAAGAAGAATTGTCCTTATATGCTTTGCTCGCGGCGGAATGTCTAGCCCGGCTATTTTTTCCATAGCCTGGCAGAACGTCACTGCATGGGCGACTGAGTTATCGCCTGAAATCCTCTCAGCGAGAAAAACGGCTTTGTCAATCGAGATATTCTCAAAAAGTTTCTCAACCCCTTTATGAGTGTAGAAATGCCTGATTTCAAGATTGATTATGGGCTCACCTGCCACGCTGAACCTGAAATGTCCTGGTTCGATCACACCCGCATGTACCGGACCAACAGGTATCTCATATACGCCTTCACCCTCCACACGGCGATAGATATATTCACCATCTACCCGGGGCGGTTTTGTTTTGATATCAAAATCCTTCCTGAGAGGATGCACTCCGTCAGGCCAGTCCTCAAAATTCATAAGCCTTCTCGGATCAGGATGCCCCTGTGGTATCAGGCCGAACATGTCCTGTATCTCCCGTTCGTACCAGTTTGCAGCTGCTATCTTATTCGTGATGGAAGGATATTTCGGATTTTTTTCATCGATACTTATTCTTAAAATTATAAATGCATCATCCTTGACTTCTGAGAAAACATAATGAATTTTAAAAGAGCCGTCAATTTTGCGTTCATCCGTGGCAAAAATACAAACAATTGGCAAATCCAGATGGTGATAAATATGGTCACACATTTTTACTATTAATTCTTTTTTTACAGTGAGATATGTTTCATTATGTGATGTGGAAACTTCAAGAACATTAGCATTAAATTCTTTTTTGATGGATTCTATATTGGCATTCATTAAAATCACCTTATAACAGCCACGACTTTCATGATCATATCATAAAAAAACGGGGGAATATAGACTCCCAGCACAATTACGAATACTGCAACGATCACCATTGCCCCGAGAGTCCACCTGCTCACTTCCCCGGGCACGATCCCTGGTTTTGGAATTCCGAAGATCATTTTACTCAAGTTATAGAAAAAACCTGCGAATATCATAATTATAAAGAGCAGAAATAAGACCGAAGAAATGATATTTCCCTGAAAAAAACCTGCTGAAAGTATTGTAAATTCGCTAATGAATATACCAAAAGGCGGCGACCCTGTGATTGCAAGCCCTCCTATTAGCAGCAATGTTCCGGTTGCGGGCATGGATTTCATTATTCCGCTCACCTTGTCTATCTCTTTTGTTTCATGCTTTAGAAGCACATTTCCCGCGCCGAAGAACATCAGTGATTTTGTCATGGCATGATTGAACATATGGAGTATCGCACCAAAAACCCCCAGGGCACCTCCGAATCCTATCCCGAGGGCTATTATTCCCATATGCTCAACGCTGCTGTATGCAAGCATCCGTTTGTAATCTTCCTGTAGAATTATGAATGGCACTGCTATACCAATGGAAAGAAGCCCGAATATAATGAGGAGATTGCTTGTAAAAGCCGGCCCGGTTGACTTTGTTGCTATCGTATAGAATCTTATAATCCCATACATGGCGCAATTCAGGAGAACTCCTGAAAGCAGCGCGCTCACAGGTGTTGGGGCCTCGCTGTGCGCGTCCGGAAGCCAGGTATGCATGGGAGCAAGACCTGCTTTTGTGCCATACCCTATGAGAATAAAAATGAATGCAAGCTTCATTATAGTAGGGTCAAACTGGTCTGCCACAGCGATAAGAGATGTCCAGTTAAGCGCATCGCCTGATTCTCCCAGTATTTTTACAGCTCCATAATAAGTGAGTATGGTTCCGAACAGGGCGAATGTAATTCCTACAGTGCATATGATCATATATTTCCAGGCGGCCTCAACCGAGGATTTTTTGGTATGAAGTATCATGAGAAGGGCTGAAACAAGCGTTGTCATCTCAATGGCGATCCACAGACCAAGATTATTTGTGACTCCGACAAGGAGCATGGTGAACATAAATATGTGAAACAGGATATAATAGATTTTCAATTTTCTTAAATCCATTATCCCGTGTTTGAATTCATGTCCCATATAACCAATGGAATAAACCGAAGCCACAAAACCTACAATTGAAACGATGAGGACAATAAAAGCGCTGAATGCATCCGCAAAGAGAGCATTTGTCCACGAAATTATGACATTGTTCTGATATACATTTTTTACCAGGATCAATCCAAGAATAAGGGTAGCGATAGAACCTATAAGACTTACCGTCTCAACCTGTTTCTTTGATTTTGTAAGAAAGCATAATATGCCTGTCAATACAGGAGCAAGAAGAAGATATTCTATCATGGTATCAACCTATCAGATTTTTGAGCAAATCCGTATCTATACTCTCAAATGTTTTGTTTATCCTGAATATCAGGATGCCCATAATAAGAACGCCGATAAGGACATCAAAGAATATCCCGAGTTCAACCAGAAGAGGCATGCCATTTGTCAATGAAATTGCCCCGAGAAAAAGACCATTCTCCATTATCAGTATTCCAAGCATCTGCATCAGGGCTTTTTTTCGGCTTATCATAATGAAAAGCCCTATTGATACAAGCGACATGGATGCTGAAAGTGCTAAACTTGAAAGTTCTGAAATGATACTTATCGATCTAATAAGATAATATGATATTACAACAAGGGTACCGCCAATGATAAGTGAAGGCGATATATTAACATAAAGTTCTATCTCCTTTTTAACTTTGATCTCCCTGATAATGTAAATAAAAATATACGGTATTACTGCTGATTTTATTATCAGGGTCAGGAGAGCGACAATATAAATATCATATTTTCCCGTGGAATATGCCACAACGCCAGCAACGCATGCAAGCAGGAATGACTGGATACCAAAAGCCCTGACACATGAATATAGCCTTGTGGAACCAAGTATCATAAAAGTCGAAACAAGAATGAATGCTATTAATAATTGCATTATTTTAGACCCAAAAACAACTTCTGCCATTTTTATCCTCCTTTTACTATAATAACTGCCACAATGGCCAGGAATGAAAGCATAAGAGATATTGACATTAATTCAGGCAACCTGAACAATCTCCATTTTGCTGTTGAAGTTTCAACAATTGCCATCGTTATTCCAATAATTATTATCTTTATCAGAAAAATTAACAATGCTAAAACGTATTCTGCTGCACCTGCACCTCCTGTAGCTATGCCCCATGGGAAAAATATGTTTGCAAGCAATGAAAAAATGAGTAATTGCTTTATCATTGCCCCAAGTTCCACTATTGCAAGTTGTTTTCCTGAATATTCAAGTATCATTGCTTCGTGGATCATCGTAAGTTCAAGATGTGTAGCCGGATTATCCACAGGGATGCGCCCGGTTTCAGCTATTGCGATAATAAAAAGTGCGACAAAAGCAAGTATCTGGTAAGGTGACATGGCATCGAAGCCCAGGCCTGATACGGTCTGTGAAATGAAACCCAGATTTGTTGAGCCAACATTTAGCGCAACTGCAAAAATAGAAAGCATCAATGCCGGTTCTACTAAAGAAGCTATGAACATTTCACGGCTTCCTCCCATCCCCCCGAAAGAACTTCCGGCATCCAGCGAAGCAAGGGCGGTAAAAAACCTTGCCAGGGCGAATAAGTATATAACCGCGATCAGGTCTCCTACAAAACCAAGGGAAAGTTGTGTAATGTATATCGGTATCAACAAACCTGCTGCAAGTACGGCCACGAAAGAAACAATGGGTGCAGCATGGAATATCCAGGATACGTTCGTTGAAACAACGGAATCTTTTTGGAGGAGTTTTAGTATATCATAATATGGCTGCAACACACCCGGACCTTTCCTTATCTGGAAGAATGCTTTCACTTTTTTCATGATTCCGCTAAGCAGCGGGGCTAGAGCAATGATGATAAATAGCTGGAAAATGATTTGTGCGATCATTTAGCTTCCTCCTGCTATTACGAACATGAAAAGGATAATTAATATTCCAAAAATGTAACCAAGATATGCATGAATGCTTCCTGTCTGGATTAGTTTGGCTTTTCTTGATTTGACCATGACGAAATCAACCACCGGATTATATAAATATTGTTCAAATACCTGTTCTATTCTTGATTCGAACTTAAACGATTCCTTTAGATACGGGGATGAATAAGTTGCTTCTGTTTCTCTTGCGGGACGATATAAGCTCTTGAACCACATCTGAACAGGTTTTGAGAAAGCATTTGCAGAATATTCATTCCGCGCAGTTGAAATTGGCTGGCCGCATCCCCATGTTTCATAGATTGGCTGAGCCCTTCTATTGATCAATAAAATAATGGCGGGAATTAACATAAGAATTAACAATATTGCAAGAAGAACAGGCGTTGAAATTGAAATTCCCTGCGAGGATGGGATAGATATCATCCAGAAAGTACCAACTGAAATGGATTGACTGAATGCACTTGTCCCGATAAAAGATGCTGCGATCCTGTCAAGCAGTGAAAGTACGTACATTGGCAATATACCAAGCAATATTGATAATAATGCAAATATCCCCATTCCGGCAAGCATTGGAATATTTACCTCTTTTGCATTCCGGGCATGTTCACTTCTGGGCAAAGCAAGGAAAACCATACCGAAAAACTTGAGGAAACAATAAGCAGCAAGTGCTCCGGTCAAAGCAAGGAATGCAGCACTGATAGATAGAATGATAATGGCAAAATTGTTATTTAAATTAAAACTCAGGAGCAAGGATTGGAAAGTCAGCCATTCGCTCACAAAACCACTGAACGGCGGCATCGCCGAAATTGATAAAACACCAATAAGAATAAGAATGGCACTCAGTGGCATTTTTTTTATTATGCCTCCCAATTTCTCGATATTTTTTGTATGGGTTGAATATAATATGGAACCTGCGCCCATGAAGAGCAATCCTTTAAAAACAGAATGGTTCAGGAGATGGTATAGTGCCGCAATCGCTGCTATTGCTGATATTATGGGCTTTTGGCTTGCGAAAAATATCATTGAAGCGCCCAGACCAATAAGGATGATCCCGATATTTTCAATACTGCTAAATGCCAGCATCCTTTTCATATCCGGTTCCACAACCGCATACAATATGCCAATTATTGCAGATATCGTGCCCACTGCCAGCACAATGTAACCCCACCATGACCCGCTTGCTCCAAGAAAATCAAATGATATCCGGATCATCATGAAAATGGCGGTTTTTATCATTACACCTGACATCAGGGCCGAGACATTACTTGGTGCCGCAGGGTGGGCATATGGAAGCCATATATGAAGGGGAACGATACCTGCTTTTGCTCCAAAACCGATGAAAGCAAAAATGAATGCAAGGTCTTTAAGAAGCGGTGTCATGGTCGAGCCGGAAGCCAGGAATGTTTCAAAACTGAAACTACCCGATGTTCCTGCAAAGATCATGAATGACAGGAGAATGAAACCGGTTCCGATATGGGTCATTACGATATAGATGAAACCTGCTTTTCTCGTTTCTGGTTTTTCATGTTCATAAACTACAAGGAAAAAAGATATTACAGACATTAATTCCCACACTATCAAGAACATGATTGCGTTATTTGCGCAAACTACAAATATCATCGAAAGAATAAAAATATTATACAGGAAACCAAGATGTCCGATATTCTTTTTTCCAAAATATTCTTTAACATATCCTGTTGAAAATATCGATACTGCAAATACTGATATTGATATTACCAGAATAAAAAAGGCTGATAGTTTATCTACAAAAAATCCGAATTTCAGGTATGAATCTTGCGAAAGTATCAGGTAAAATGTTTCACCAAAAATTACCGATATGGAAAAAATCACACCGATTAGGGCTCCTGCCGCTGCGCTGAAAAATGAAAAATACGAACAAATGCTATCCTTTTTGTTTAAAATAACTGATGAAATGGCCCCAATCAAATAAAAAGCAACCAATCCAAGAAATAAATAATCATATATTTTTAAAATATTATATCCCAGCTTTTTTTCATTAATTTATATTTCAACAGAACCCCTTATCACCTTTGTTTTCGTATATAACATTTTCTAGTAATTTCATATAAATTAAATAATGTATATCGATTATTAATGTTGAATTAGATGGCGATTTACATAATCAAAGGGAGACCAAGAACAATGATATTGTCGAAAAAGATATATGCAGGTTCATGCGAATAACGATATATTCTAAGAGGTCATCCATTTGAATCTAAAGATCGAACCAATCGGTATTATCAAGAACACCGAATCCGGATTATCAGATATATTAATATATTCTGATTATGAACATGTTCTTGGGAATTTCCTGGAACAATTCAAAAAAGGAACAAAAGTGCTGATTATCCATAAAAATATAGAATCCCGGGATGAACATCAGGTCAAGGTTACGTCAGCTGAATTAATAAACCGCAAAGGTAATCTCCTGACAGTAAAAGGGATTGAAGCAGATAACGATTCAGTAATAGATGTAAGAATGGGATGAACTTTGGGGGCTATCGGCTATCATGGGGGTTGACCTGGGTGATATTTTCGAACGAAACGAAATAGAGTTTTCCGACCTGAAAGGAAAAGTAATAGCCATAGATGCCTACAATACACTTTATCAGTTCCTGAGTATAATACGCCAGCGCGACGGTACACCACTTATTGATTCCCACGGGGAGATAACATCCCATCTTTCAGGTTTCCTTTACAGGACAACAAACCTCATTGAAGAAGGGATCAAACCCGTATTTGTCTTTGATGGCATACCCCCTGAATTCAAAAATAAAATAATTGAAGAACGAAAAAAAATAAGGGCAAATGCACAGGAAAAATGGGATGAGGCAAAAGCAAGAGGAGAAGATAAAGAAGCATTCAAACATGCCCAGGCATCATCCCGGATCCAGGGGAACATGATAGAAGATGCAAAACTTTTGCTCAAGGTTATGGGTATGCCTGTCATCCAGGCGCCATCTGAAGGGGAAGCGCAGGCTTCATCAATTGTAAAGGATGGCAAAGCTTATGCTGCAGGTTCCCAGGATTATGATGCACTCCTGTTCGGTGCGCCTGTTGTTGTAAGGAATCTTGCAGTAACAGGGAAACGAAAGCTTGCTGGAAAGAGTATATTCGTGGAAGTAAAACCTGAACTCATCGAACTTGAAAAAGGACTTGCTGCGCTGGGTATATCCAGGGAACAACTTGTGGATATTGCGCTTCTTGTGGGAACAGATTATAATGATGGTATAAAAGGAATAGGCCCCAGGAAGGCTTTGAAATTGATAAAAAAGCATACGGGAATTGAAGCTGTACTTCTTGAATTAAAAACGGAGATCAAAAACCTCACTGAAATAAAAAATTTATTCCTTAATCCTCCTGTAACATCCGAATATGAGATAAAGTGGAAAAAACCGGATCCGGAGGCCATCATGAAATTCCTCTGTGATGACCATGATTTTGCGCAAGTTCGCGTTTCAAAAGCTATTGAACGCTTACTTGATGCCTCGGATGAGGGACAAAAGACCCTGGATAAGTGGTTTTAAGAAAAATCTTTGAAATAAAATGAAAAAAAGGGAAAAGTTGATCATTTCACGAATTTTGGCGAAAAATACTTCTTGATAACCGTATCGCATTTATCGCATGAGATCATGAGCCAGTCTCCAACTTCCTGTTTACCATAATGGTCGAATATTGATGCACCGCAACCCGGGCATACATAATATTCCTTGAAATAATAATTGTAGAACTCCGGGCAGTGTTCAAGCCAGTTGATGGTCTGGAGGAGTCGTTCAAGATATCTGTGCTTTCCTCCTTTCGCATCTTTTATCTCCTCCTGCACGTGTTCTTCCATATGCTTTATATGCCTTTTACTGTGCTGTCTTATTTTCTGGTAATTGCTTATGAATTCTTTTCCATTCTCCAGGTATTTCAGGTACCCTTTTTTTGTTTCTCCACTGTCACTTATTGTTCTCAGGAAATATTCACCCATGAGGTCTTCCATGAGGTCTGAGCATTCAGTACAAATATTATAGCCCTTGTAATTTTTTGAATCCTGGTCTCCCTTGCATATCTTGCAGGTTTCCATATAATATCACCCAACGCATACAGGCTTAGTTGCTTCTCGCGTGAACATTATGGGATAAAGGTTCAGGACTGACAATAGATCTCCTTTTTTGATCTCCCCTGATTCCTGCCCTATAACATACGCTACGTTCACCGTCCGGTCCATTTCAACCGGTGTAGGCCCTTCTTTTGTTGCCACCTTAACGACCGAAACAAGCGGATGATGACTGAAAGCACACGGTATCGCAAGCATGTCCTTTTGCACCACTATTTCTTTTACCTTAACACGCTCAAGCTTACCTGCCCCGATCGGGATATCCTCATCTGCTATTACCATCTCCCACTTTGCCCTGGTAGCTATTGTAAATTCATATGGCGATGCTCTTACTTTTTTTCTTGTTACCTTCCCATTATCGTGGGAAACCACATTTACTACTTGACTCATATGCTTTCACCTTCCATTAATATAAATATCAAAGTACTTATAGTTTATCATGGTTAATCATTATACTTATTAATCATGATATTTAATTATGTTGTGATAAATATTGATTGCATTCAAATTTCCCTGGCTACAAACGAAACTTTAATTAACACATAATTCCCTTGAGGTACTCCTGCTCCGATAGTGTAGCACGGCCAATCATGTCAGACTCTCACTCTGACGACTGGGGTTCAAATCCCCATCGGAGCACCTAATTTCTTTTAATACTCCTATTTTTTGATGGTTTCCAAAATAAACAGGTTTGTCATTCTCTTTCATATTAAACAAATATTATTGCAATACACATATATTAATATTCGAGTGTTACGATCATGGTCTCGAAAATACCCAACAACGACAAGGATATCTCTACAGCACCTATAACACTTTGAATCTCCTATGAAAGGTTAGTTCTGCCAAGCAGAGTCCGACCGTTCTCGCGTCTCGAAAGTCAATACGTTACCAATGACCCAACAAATGCTACACTCTTCCCGCAGACCGCATCGGGCTTCCAGAAGTACAAATCTTGAGGGGACACCAGCTTCGTTGTGCCATCTAACAGCTCTGGCGTCCCGTATTTCGCATAAGATACGTCAAAGGATTTTCCAGCAAGTCCCACAATCACCGAACGACCATCATATTTTGTATTTTTCACAAATACCTGATAGAATCCGGTGGTTGGATTTACAGTACCCATCTGGTCTAATCCGATTGCATAGGTGCTGGTAATGATTACCTTCGTGCCAGCAATGATATTTTCATTCTGGTCTCTTACATATCCTGATAATACTTGACCCACCGTGGTTTCCGAGTATGTTTTTATCAAGAGGATTTCTCGTCTGTTAAATGTTCTTCCGGACAGGCATTCTGGTATCCAGGTCTCATCTACACCAACTGTCCAGATACTGTATTTTTGTAGGGCGTTATAATTATTCCCGGACAGAGTTTCAGAGATATAATCACCGCCAGCAGGAGACGATGGATATCCAGCAGTTGTTCGAGGATTTACGTTATTTAATCCGATAGGAGAAACAATTAATGGGTTTGGGGCAGGCATATAATCGGATAATTGCTTTTCCAGCAACAGCATTCTTGCCTGGATTTTTACAAATTCCCAGATGGTCAATCCATCAAATATCGGGGTCTCCCGTCCATCTGAATATAGTATCGCTTTCCATTTATAATAATATCCTGTGTATCCGCCTGGTAATGCTATTGCCTGGCCAATATAGTCATAATATGTTGCGGAAGTACCATCTGGACCGCAATAATCGCTCCAATCCGAGCCATTGTCGCTAAATGCTAATTGAAACCTGACGTTGCTCCCTGTGGGTTTTGTGACCGCCATTAACAGTTCATCATAAGAAGAAATGTTTGGTATGGACACTCCAAAATTTGATGTTACAGATCCCGATGGTTTATATCGCAAAATTTTTACATTTCTAACATCTACATATTCCGTTCCTGCTGCATTGCCTGTGGTTGAACAGCGTAACCTCATTTCAAAGGCTAATGACTTAAATATAAGTGTTTGGTGCTCCAACAGATAAAACTGGACTTCCATAACATTCGCTAAAGAATGACCACTATTGTAAGGCCATATCATTATTCTTACATATCTTTTAGTTACTACTAAAAACTCTTGCGTAAACCATCCAGCAGCACCTGAAATATCCCAGTCATCAATTTCAGTAGTCCAGCTAATCAAATCGTCACTCGTTTCCACATCACATAGGAATCCAGAATCAAGTCCTCTCCAGTATATTTTTGCTCCACCAATTCTGGCACCTGCTCCTAAATCATAAATAATCCAATGCGCCTCATCTGTATAGTGTCGCCATTCTGTCGTCGTACTTCCATCTTTGGTATATGAAGCCGGGTATAATAACTCCTGGCCACAATAGGATGTTATTGTACCTGGGATCGTCCATCCCCTGGTATTTGTAGCTCTGGTAAACTTTACCACTAAATCCTTATCAGCAACTTCAAAAGTGAATAAAGATCCACGGACAAGAGCAAAGTCAAAATCTATTTGTATGAATCCAGAATCGACATATTGTGTTCCATCCCAGAACCACTTAAATCTCGTGGACTGTTCTGCAGTTACTGCCACTGGCCCCAGAGCACACATCAATCGTTTTAACCCATCATCCTGAGTATCTATTGATATTAATGAGCCGTACCTATGGAAGTCGTTCGCATACACCGGTAAAACTGTCTCAGTTTCCATCATAAATGATCTATCGGCAACCGTCCCGCCCTGTATCACATTTACTTTTGTGATGTCCATCGTTTCATCTTTCACCCATGATTGCTCTAAATGAACGTTCTCCACAACGGGTTCGCTGTCCAACCATGTGAATCCAGCATCTGCTTTTGCGAGAACATAAGGAGATTTCCCCAATCCTTCATTCCAGCTCTCTACGTTAAATTCATCACCCGCTGTCCCGCCTGTAACGGTTATATTTGTCACGTCCTGAACACCGCTGTCCCCTGCATTCAATGATACCTGAATGTGTGAGCCAGATGTGGTTGAGCCGGGTACGCTTGTGGAAACTGCTGTGACCTCTGCCATGTTCCCAAATTGGTCTACATAAGTAACCGTGACGTCCAGCGGAGCAGAGCCAATATTTTTAGTGGGTTTGATAAATAATCGTAAGCCACCGCCTGTTATGACTGAGCCGTCTGTGAATCCAGTTCCTACTATATAGGAACCAAACACAACCGTATCAAATGTCATGCCACGTACTTTATTGCATAGGTCAATCTTCCCGTGGTATCCGGGCTGTCAAGACCCTTACAGAGATATTTCGTGGTCTGTCCTTCGAT
>JBAQLI010000133.1:0-4377 GCA_049301735.1 Candidatus Methanoperedens sp. | reverse complement strand
CCCCCAGCTTCATATCGGTCTGTTGCCAGACTGGATGTGGGGTTCAGTTCTGAGGCGGTGGCTAACCTTTCCTCATGCTGGATTTTCACCAGATGGCGAGTATGAGCTTTGCTCGGCACGCCCGTGTCATCCGTATTCAATAAATCATCTTCCCATTTATAAACGCCTCAGACATTGCATCTTTTGGTTTTGAAAAAATCCCTTCTTGTTCACTTCAATCAATTCCCATTCGCAATATCCCTCTACTGTCGGCTATGCGCCTGACCTGAGGTATTATGAGTTGCAAGTACAATGTTCGTCCCGCGCTCGTTCCTAATAGACTATCGCCCTTACAAAAGCCATGTGCTGCACCTTTCCTCGTGAGAGTGGCCTGTATATCATTCTTTTCCGATCATGACTTCTGTCGCTTTTACGATACCCATCACGTTATCATTCTTTTTAATATCGAGGGCTTCCACAGCTTCTGTCGTGATAACCGCAGTTATCGTCGCAGGTTCTATCTGGATCTTTACCTTTGCCACAAGATCTCCTTTCTCGATATCCACCACTTTGCCTTTCATCTGATTTCTTGCAGATATTTTCAACCCAATCACCTCCCAGAAAGTTATATCATATACCGTTTGTGCAAGTATATTCTGATATGTATTAAATTCGTAAATTAAGCTAATAGCTTTTTCGGTCAAAATGGTTCCCTGGTCTTTTCCACCCCTTCTTTTTATGATTACAGATTCCCCAACGCTTTCTTCGATCTCTTTGAGCAGATCCCACGCATGTTTATAGGAGATGTTTATTTTTTTGCATGCCTTGATTTTGTGAAAGTCTCATTAATATATGAACTCTCCATTTATAAATGCATAAGATCTCGAATCATCCGGATGCGTAAAAATCTGTTCTTTCGTGTTCACTTCTATCAATTCCCCACTAAGCAGGATGCCAACCCTGTCAGCGATTCGCCGCACCTGGTAAATATTATGGGAAGCAAGGATAATCGTTGTTCCAAGATCCTTTCTGATCTTTTTGATAATATCTTCTATCTTTGCAACATTTGCCGGATCAAGATTAGCTGTCGGCTCATCAAGCAAGAGCACATCCGGTTCATAGACGATAGCCCTTGCAAAAGCCATGCGCTGTGCCTCACCTCCTGAAAGGGTCAAAGCTTTCTGTTTTTCATAATCCGCAAGTCCCACAAGGTTAAGCGCATAAATTACTTTTTTCTCTATTTTTTTCTTATCCTCACCACGAATGCTCAATCCGTAACCCACATTATTGAAAACCGAGGTGTTTAATAATGCTGGCTTCTGAAAAAGCATTGACATCCTGGCCATGATACTGTTTTTCTTATGGATCGAATATTCATTGCCATTGAATATCAATTTTCCATGTGTTGGTGTATCAAGAAAATTCAATATCCGAAGCAGTGTGGTTTTTCCAACACCGCTTGGTCCCATGAATGCAAATATCTCTCCACGATATATTCTAAGATCTATACATTTCAATACTTCTTTATCTCCAAAAAATTTTGTGAGGTTTTCAATCCGGAAAATTTCTTCCAATTCAATCCCTCCTCTGGAAATAGTTAGCCAGAATATTCACAGAAAGAACAAGGGATATAAGGATTATCCCCAGGGCAATGGATGTTGAGATATCACCTTTACTCGTTTCAGATGTTATCGCAGTGGTCAACGTTCGAGTATCAGAAAGTCCTTCACCTATTCCGCCTATGCTTCCTGTGTGGGCTAGGTTGCCTCCAACTATCAGGATCGCGCCCACCTCCGCAAGTGCTCTCCCGAGCCCTGCAAGTATGGCAGTGATGATGCCGAATCTTGCCTCTCTTAAAATCGTGACAGTAGCATCTCTTTCACTCCCACCAAGTGTATAAACAGTCTCAACTATCGGTTGGGGAACCGCCTTTATTGCAGCAAGCGAAATGCCTGTAATTATTGGCGTGATAAGAATATATTGTGCAAGTATCATTGCTTCCGGTGTGTAAATAATATTCAGGAACCCTAAAGGACCGACAGGCACGATCATCAAAAAAACAAAGAGACCAACAAAAACCGGGGGCAGCCCCATGCCTGTATTGATAAGTGTAATAAGCGCCTGCTTACCCCTAAAGTTCAGGAACGAAATAGTAAATGCAAGTGGTATGGCGGTAAATGTTGCAAGGATAGTGGCACTGCCTGATACTTTGATAGAAACGCCTGTTATGCTCAGGATATAGGGATTTAAGCTGAATATCAGCTCAAACGCCCTGATAATTCCCTGAACCAGAAAATCAATACTGCTCATGGCATGAATCCGTCTTTCTTATTAGATTCCATCTCAACAGAAAAGATATACATTCACCAGTTCACCTTTTCCAATATTTCTGTCTGTTATTACATACCCTTCAACGACGCAAGATCGGGGAGATGCCGAGATCATCGCCGTATTATATTCCCGATCAAACAGCTTATCTTTGCCATATCCAATGGCTGTGTTATTTACTATCTTCATGAAAAGGATATATTCAAAACCTTTTTCCGGCAACACAACATCCTCATTTATTGTAATCTTATGCATTGCCCTTGGCATATCCGTGAAATATCTTCGCACCACTATTTCAAGAGCAGTGAAAGCCCCCGTTGGTTTGCCCGGAAGTGCAAATACAGGAGTGTCATTCACAATGCCTACAGCACAGGGTTTTCCGGGTCTGATAGCAACCCTGTGGAATACTGTTTCTCCTGCATCTGCATCTTCTATTTTCAGCACGGCATCTGCGCCTTCCGGGAGTATTGCCCCTGTTGCGATTGCCATAGCCTCGCAGCTCTTTATCTTTGTAATGCCGTCGCCAGCATATACTTTCCCGGATATTTCCGCAATAATATCTTCACTGATTTCCCTTCCCACAGAGTCGGGAAGAGCAACCTTTTCTGATTCACGCCTGAAGTAATATGTGTTTTTAAGTTGCTTTATTTTTTCAAGCGCTTCATTAAGAGTTATTATTGTTTTCACATTATCTCCACTATCTTAGAATTCAAAATTGGACTATATGATATTATATCCCTCTAATGCGATTTCAAACAAAATCTTTTCTCCATTAAATCATTTTTAGACAAAAATCTAATGAATTGAATTCCATTATGTTAGCTCAAACATAACATAATTGATATAAACTTATTGACAAGGAGGTACTGAAAATGCTGTAATTAATAAGAATTTTGGAGTCATAAATTATATATGGGCTATAAAATCCAGTTGTTAGAGTTTTATCTCCCCAACCTGCCAACTTTACAGACCCATTTTATACACAGATTTTTTTATTTGAATTTGTATATCTCAACCTGCCTGCACCAATCCAAATCCATAAATTCCATCCCTGCCGGCGTCTCCCAGATCAATTGCATTATAATCCAATACCCCACGAATTTCCTGCGGAGTCATGGATAAATTCTTGCTCTTGGCCAGAGCCGCAACACCACTGACAAACGGCACCGCCATCGATGTGCCGCTTGCATTCGCATAACCGCCATTAAGCCATGTGGAATAAATATTCACACCCGGCGCTGCCAGTTCTATTTTGGCGCCATCCGCGCTCCATACCGGCGCAATATTGTTATAATGGATAAAAACAAAAAAAAGCAGCCAAGAACGTACACCCCAGCTGCTTTTAAAAATACATTAAGGTTGTTTCTTTTCCTTTATAGGTATCTCCTGTGCGAATGCTTTTTTAAATCTTTCTATCTTATTTTTGTAGTCTGTTTGATCCGTAATGGGAAGATCACCATAATTAGGTACAAAAATAGTATGCCATCCGTCAATCTCATTAAATCTGGTAGCAAACAGATAGGTTTTTCCCGGTTCAAGAAGTTTATCACCCTCGATATTAACTAATCGATTCACACCTTCTTTCTCTTCGTAGCCACCATATTGACTCACTGTGATTATTCCATTAAGTTTTCCTTTTATATTCCCCAAAAACTCAACACTAAACTGTGTTTGTGGCGAAAAACCTGGTGTATCGCCAGCTTCAGGTGGTGGAGTGTTTGCTTTATTTCCAGTTTGAGCTATAACCTTCCCAATGAATACATTATCTGCAAAACCTACTAATTCGCGATCATCGGTAACATTAATTGCAGCATCACCATTACTATAGCTGATTTCTCCGCTATTGTATCCATTTGTTTGCATGAACAAGAGACCTGTGCCGATCAAACCTGCCAGTATTACAAATACAATACTTATTTTTGTTTTTGTTAACATATTTAGCACCCACTTATATATTTTTTAGAATATAAATAATTATATCCTCGATATCGTGCGACCATAATGCCCTCATCAGGCGCGGCGGCTGTGGGACAGAATTAGCTTATACTTTACATCGTATCAGGCTATAGG
>JBAQLI010000132.1:0-2765 GCA_049301735.1 Candidatus Methanoperedens sp. | reverse complement strand
TTGCTTGTGCCTTAAAGTAAGCAACTAAAATGGTTTCTATCAATTCAGAATTGGATATTCTCAAATCCTTCAGAACTTTAACTACATTATAAAGATTCTCTGCTAAGTCTCTATCTATCGATATTCCCATCTTTTCTTTCATATAGTGCACTTGGTGCACCAATTATTTAAGAATTGTTATTTTCTATCCAAAATCTTTTACCTGCGGATGTACTGGTACGGAACAGAAAGCCTTTTAATCTTTAGATTGTATTAAAATATGGGGGTTATGAAATGAACAAAAATTCCGATATTTTTGCAAAAATGGGAAGGCAAGGCAATTATGATGATAGTTCAAGATACTGAGGAAAATAGGAAGAAATGCCTTTGCCCGGATTGCCCGAGTTATCCTTATGACTGTAAAGGAGAGATTCTATATTGTGGCAGGGGTAAGAGTGCTTGTGACATCCATGCAAGAGGATGCAATTGTGTTAATTGCCCTGTTTATTATGAAAATAAGCTGGAAGGATTATATTTTTGTGATAAAGAAGAAGTCGGGGCAAGCAATACTTTGATGCGCAGGAAAAGGTCTTCTGAAAATGATTCCTTTTATCGGACATTAGTGGGAATTAAAGATATGGCAGCCAGGGGAGAAAGCGTTGTAGTCGCAATGGGGTCATTGAAACAGCTCCCCTTCTCTCTCGATGACCTGCATTTTGTTCCTGCACAGGTGGAGAGGATTCCATTAAATATGGAAGATAAAGTGAATACTGAAGTTTGTATCGGACCTGATGCGAAAAACCCATTAAAAGTTTCATCTCCCCTTCTGATTTCAGGGATGAGTTTCGGAGCAGTTTCAAAAAATGTCAGACTGGTAATCGCACAGGTAGCTTCAAAGTTAAAGATTGCCTTTAACTCAGGCGAAGGTGGAATTCTGGATGATGAACTCAGTATCGCCCGTGATTATCTTATTGCCCAGTATGCTACAGGTCGATTCGGCATTAATGAAGACATGTTGAAGCATGTTGCTGCTATAGAGATTCGATTTGGGGAGGGAGCATATCCGGGTAAAGGGAGTTATCTGCCTGCAAGTAAAGTCACTCCGGAAATTGCAAATATTAGAGGCTTAAGGAGCGGTGAAGCTGCATATTCCCCGGCACACCATACCGACATAACCACAACGCAAGAACTTAAAGAAAAGGTTTCCTTGCTACGTGATCTCACAGGCGGTATTCCCATCGGTGCGAAGCTGGGATGCGGCAATGTTGAAAAAGATATTCAGGTTCTGGTTGATGCCGGGGTTGATTTTATCGCTCTTGATGGTTTTGGCGGAGGTACAGGGGCCACGGATCTTTATGTGAGGGAAAACGTGGGAATTCCAATTTTTGCAGCTTTACCCCGCGCTTTTAAATTACTTTCTGATCTCGGTGTCAAAGATAATATTTCTCTTATCGCAGGAGGGGGCTTACGTACTTCTGCTGATTTTGCCAAATGCCTTGCGCTTGGTGCAGATGCTGTTTATATCGGCACGGCTGCATTGATTGCTATCAATTGTGAGCAGTATAGGATTTGTTATACTGGCCTGTGCCCCACAGGTGTGACCACCACAAATCCGGTACTTGTAAAGCAAGTAAATATTGAAAAGAGTATTGAAAAACTATCTAATTATATTAATGTATCTACCCAGGAAATAGCTAACCTGACCAGGATCGTGGGAAAAAACAATGTCAACGAGCTTGATAGCAATGATCTTGTTTCAATGAATAGGGAATTGGCAATCCTTACTGGCACCAGATGGTTAAACGGGGAATATTTAAAATAATTATATATAGACTTGATAGAACCCTTCAAACAGCATGCGAAAGCTTGGAACAGTTCTGCCCATGTCCATGGAGATTACCACTTCGAAAATCAGTAAGTTTTGTCTGCCCAAATGGAATAATCAGATGTTTGGGAAGGCTCTTGCTGTATGTTATTTTGAGTTCGTTTTTCGAATGTTCAACATCCAAAATATACCCTGCCTTTGCTAACCGCTCTATAAAAAGCGGGATTTTTCGTGTATCAATAGGATTATTCATATTTTCACGTCCATTAATTCGATCCGAAAGGATAAAAGCGATTGTAAAGAGCACGGTGAAAGTATCTGTATCAATGCCTTTCAATTACTCAAATATTCCAGGATTGTCAGAGCATTCACCCACGTAACCGTCATCCCCATACCAGCAATCAACCCCAGGATAGCCCCGCATAAATGATTATCCCGTTTTTCAAGAAATGCGATCAGAAAATATAGGGCTATGAAAAAGATCAGCTTCATGATAACCATATCCGCAAGGCCAGGACTTCCTATCACTCTGATAAATCCCTTTTCCGTTACTCCATTATTCAGGCCGATATATGTCGTTGCCAGGTCCCCGATAAAATAAAACACGAATCCGAAGGTGAACTACTCCCCGCTAAAGCTGGGGAGCTTCCTGCTTCATTGCTTCTCTATTGAGATTGCTCAGGCAGGCTTGAAATCCCGTAGTTCCTACGGTACTATTTGATCGTTTTAATATATTAATTGCAGCGTTGTGATCCCTATCCAGAACAAGACCACAAAAGGGACAACTATGTACCCGAACGTTCAGGTCTTTCGAGACTGATTTACTACACCAGCTGCAATTCTGTGATGTGTTTCTGGGATTAACCAGTTCCACTACCTTCCCGGCGCATTCTGCCTTGGATTTCGTGAAACTCATTAACTGATACCAGCCTGCATCCGAGATTGATTTTGCAAGATGGTG
>JBAQLI010000131.1:0-4227 GCA_049301735.1 Candidatus Methanoperedens sp. | reverse complement strand
ATTGCCCAAAGCAAGTATAATTTATCCCAATTGTGATAAAGAACAATCAATAAATTCAATAAAACTTCCTAATACGGACAATTAATATTGCATTTGTACAATGTCAAATTGTTTTGGGACAGCCTGCCAGAGAAAACTTTAATACTTTCAGAGATTTTATAATAGATTGATATAGAGTGGTTAATTTTCCACTTGATGCAGTGGAAGCATACCCTGTTATCTTTATATATATGGATGTATAATATAGTAATATAGTAACCTATATATACAAGGCATGTAAGGTAACGGCACAAGTAGATATGTTGGTGTTGATGATATGGCAAAAACCAAGCAGTACATAATTAAAATTGTGCCTACTGTATCAAGCAATTTCGCTAAACGGTTACAACCCACAGATGTGCGAAATCATGGTTTAGGGAGTGAATAGGAGGAAGGAACGTGGCTAAGGAAACAAATGATATATGGGATAAGGACTTTGGAGATATTATTGTTGATAGGGAAAAAACAAAGAGGTTTTCATATAGATATAGGGGTTCTATGAGGATGTCTATGGGGCTATTTTTCTCTAACAATGAATATGATTGTTGGCGCAATGCAGTTTTATCTAAAAAATTGCCCTAGTCCACCTTTTTTAATTTCATCTTACATGGAAAACGGCGAACACATGTTCTCAGAAACTGAAGAAAGAAATCTTAAATATATTACAGAATTGTATGGCAAAGTTAAAGAATTGATAATTTTTTGTGAGGAGAACCAAGAAGAATTTAAAACTAACCTCCATATAGTGAAGGAATTAAGAGATGCTTTTGACCACTTAATGCGTGTTTTTGCCGTAAAGCTTGAATTGAAGGAAGGGAGGGGGATGGATATATACAAACAAGCTTAGATAAAGTATTGGGGCATGTATTTAGGGCAGGATATGATACATTAGATTTTGCTACAATTATTTTGAGAGATAAAATTAATAAAGAAGTATCGGATTTTTCACCTTCTGCAATACAAGCTTCAATCCCAAATTATTACTCTGAAATACGACCTTCGGTTGAATCTATAACAACAGATATAATCAAATTAAGAAATAATAAAGATATAGCACAACCATCTCCAGAGTTATTTAATGAGTATTTTAAAAATGTTATTAAACTACAAGAAATGTTTAAACAAATAGTTATAGCCAAACCATCGTTGATAGAGTATGCAAACAAAGAGCGGAAAGGAAAATGGAGTGATTTTTCCATACAGATTGTTGTAGGTATTATTATAGGTGCTATATTGGTTTGGGCAGGATTAAGCGGATAATTCCCACCGATTCACCAACCGCCTTTTCACCGAAATTATTTTACAATGACCACCCAAGTTTCACCAAAGCCGAAAACCGTAATCGTAGGAGGAGGACTTGCAGGTCTTGCTGCGGCATACAGGCTTGCAGGAAAAGATGAAGTAGTGATCATCGAGAAAGAACCTGAACTTGGCGGTATGGCTTCAAGCTACAGCATAAAAGGCACGGAATTATATCATATTGAGAAATATTATCACCATATCTTTGCAAGCGATAAAGAACTCATAGCTGTTATTAACGAGCTGGGAATTGGCAATAAGCTTGAATGGCTGCGTGGAACCACCGGATATTTTTTTAATGGGAAGATCTATCCCATGAATACGCCGTTTGAAATTCTAAAGGCTTTGCCTTTCATGGATGTCATAAGATTGACATTGCTTGTCCTGAAAGCTAAGACCATAAAGGACAGGACTGCTTTTGATGCTATCACAGCAAAAAAATGGATCATAGACACAGCAGGTGAATCAGTATATAATAATTTTTTCGAGCCGCTATTGTCAAGTAAATTTGGGGATAATAAAGAAAAAGTGTCTGCCGCCTGGCTACTGGGACGAGTGCAGATCCGCTCGAACAGGGGCGCAAAAGGCGAAAAGCTTGGATACATGCGTGGGGGTTTTTATGCTATTGTTGAAGCAATGGCTGATGCCATACGGAAAAAAGGGGGTAAAATAATCAATGGAAGCGTATCGAATATTGAGACAAAGGATGGTTGTGTAAGAGGCATCGTTGTAGACGGAAAAATCATCGATTGCGATAGAGTTATTTCAACCGTAGCTCCTCATGTTCTTAAAAAAATAATTGATCCGCAGGTCCTTGGGCTTGACCTGAATATAAGTTATCAGGGGACTGCCTGTGCACTTTTCGGTTTAAAGGAAGCGCTCATGGATGAAGTCTATTGGCTGAATATTAAGGAGAATGTTCCTTTTGGTGCAGTGATAGAGCATACTAATTTTATTCCGTTATCTGATTATGGCGAACATCTTGTATACGTTACTTCATATTTCCAGAATCCTGATAGTCCTCTCTGGAGTTTAAAAGATGAAGAGGTCATCGAACTATATCTGAAAGGTCTTGAAAAGCTTTTTTCCGGATCCAGGGAAAAAGTGAAGTGGTGGCGATTTCGAAGGGATATGGATACTGCGCCTGTTTATGAAGTTGGGTATGGGAAGAAAGTACTTCAATACAGGACTAAGATCAAAGGACTTTATCTTGCAGGTATGTTCTCAGAAGCGAATTATCCTGAGAGAAGCATGAATGGATCGATCTTAGCAGGATTTAAGTGTGCTGATGAAGTAATAAAAGCGCCAATAAAATGATTATTTACCAGATTCTTCAAACAGGATTTTTTCCTTTTCTCTCTTCAAGTCCATTTCACGGCGCACGATAGCTTTCATTGCTTCCGTAGGTTTTACGGTCACTTGTATCCTGTGCTTCCTGTCACTCATATAGGAAGCATAACCATAGACCATACACAATGAATGCTGCCGGGATAATGAACAACCATCCTGCGGTAAAGGCAAGGAATGTTTTAGCCGGGTAATAATATGCCGATACCATAGAGGCACCCCCAAGAAACAGGGTTTCTAACTACATTTTCGGGACCCACCTGCATGATGGCGCTCTCCCGCTTCATGCAAAGCATCTTTGTAATTTGAGGCATGTGGTGGATCTTCTAGGAGTGTCTTGGCAGAATCTAAACAATATTAATACTACAATTTTACAATAAAATTGTAGTATTGTCCTCCTTCTCCTTCCTCCGGACCCCAACCTCTCACTAGGCTGCATAACTCATATCTTCTTATCAAAGCTGCAAAAGTCAGGGAGACAGGTATTCCTCAAAATCCGTAACACACAGGATTTTTGAATGCATCTTCCACATACTGAGTCGAATAAGGACATGCTAACGGAGAATTAGATAGGGATGTGAGATTTAACAACCTATTGTTTCCAAGAGGAATTTTTAAACCAGCCTCGTCTGCAGGTGTTTTACCAAGTCCCAGATGTGTTCTGACAAAGTTGTAAACAATTCTTCTCAGCTCTGTAAAATCACTTCCAGAACTTTTACTTTTGAAACCTCTCATGACCTTACTTCTTTGTTTGAAGTCCTCATTATGCCTCTCAATAGCGTTATTGTTATAATTTAGTCCA
Source organism: Candidatus Methanoperedens sp. (assembly GCA_049301735.1). Taxonomy (GTDB): domain Archaea; phylum Halobacteriota; class Methanosarcinia; order Methanosarcinales; family Methanoperedenaceae; genus Methanoperedens. The sequence goes on along the minus strand of JBAQLI010000131.1, from coordinate 740 downwards.
TGCTTCTTACATGCAATTGGAACCCCGAAGCTTAATTTTGCAATTCTATAAAAATGGTAATTAAAACCTATCTTATAGCCTTCAAAACCGTCAGAGACAAAAGTTATCAATTTTCTCTCTTTTGCTGGCTTATTTTTCTCCTCTTCCCATACGTTTTTGACCTGACTACCTATTTTATTCTTCAATTTCTTGAAATGTGCTCTACATTTTTGTTTGCTTCTGTGCTTTGTGAAAGTAGTGGCAAGATTATACTTGGTTTTACTGTCGATTGAATTGATTGAGTAGTAACCTTTGCCTTTCACTTTTACATAAACCTCATCTGTGTGTACTCTACCCTTTACTTTGGGTTTCAAATTACTTTCAAACTCTGAAAGTAAATTTGCATACTTTTTTACCCAGGAGAGTATTGTACCGTCATAAAGATAGTACCCCTCATGCTGATTTATGTAATCTCTGATTTTACTGAGCGATAAACCTTCCACATACAAATGGAGGGTTTTTGCTATGATCTCTTTCGGGTAGGTCATTCCCTCAAAACCATCATGTTCCACAAAATACTTATTACATTTATTGCACCAGTATTGCTGCTTTTTGACAAATTTGTTCTTACGAATTCCACGTTTTATTACATCTTTTTCTTCTTTACAGTACGGACAAATCATTTTCGACTCTACTAAATTATACAAGTCTATATTATAAAATGTCTATACTTATAAACGTTACGAATTCTTAGGAATACC
>JBAQLI010000130.1:0-22788 GCA_049301735.1 Candidatus Methanoperedens sp. | reverse complement strand
GTGTCCTCTGTGCCCTCTGTGGTTATTTTTAAAACGAAATTCAATCATTTTTAGGGCTATAAGCGAGTGCGATATAAATTTATTTATTGTTATTTATATAATCCAAGCGAATCATGACGCTATGGATGGGAAGCAAGCCTAAAACCCAAAACTGCTGCAACATACAGGTACAGGCTAATGAAACTATGCGAAACTGCACATAAAACTCAAAGACAGCTTATAGAAGAAGAGAGAGATTATCTGGCGAGAGTCGCCCCCTGATAAGTCAGACAAGTTAAGGATATTGAATTTAGCATAATTAACTCGATTCGACAGAGATGCTTTCCGATTTTTATTTGGGGGTAATAAATGTAGTTCCTGATTATATTGGATTTAAGAAATCTAATTTCTGATATAACAGGTCAAAACCAAAACACTTAAATATGACTTTTAGTCATAAATGACTATTAGTCACATCAGACTATAAGTCATAATTGTTAAGAGATAGTAACATGTCCCTGCGTGATGAAAAAAAGATTGAAACAAAGAATAACATTTTCGAAGTGGCGGGAAGATTATTCAAGGAAAAAGGGTATGACAACACAACTGTTGATGAGATAACAAAAGAAGCAGGGATAGGTAAAGGAACATTTTTTAATTATTTTCCAACCAAGGAAGCGCTTCTCCAGGATTTCGTTAAGCAGAAGGAAGAGCTCGTCTTTGACTTTGTAAAAGATCTATTGACCCAAAATATTTCCACAAAAGAAAAGATAAAAAACATACTCGTTCTCGTGGCAAAGAGCAATGAAAAAAACAGGGATCTTACAAAGCTTTTCGTTTTTGAGCATTTGAAACATTATGGACATGAAGAAAGAAGAAGCACCAGCCTGAATCATCTCATTCAGGTCATATTAGAGAAGGGTGAAAAAACAGAGGAATTCAAAATCGGTTTAGATTCTAAAATGGCTGCCGGAAATTTAACGGCCATCTATTTTTATTCTTTAATGGAATGGTTATGGTCAAAGAACGATTATTCTTTTGCAGAGGACATATCAAAAAAAATTGACATGATATTTGATGGTATAGGAAGGTGAGACTGTGAGTGAGAAAAAGGAAATATATTTTCTTAATTGGGAAGGATCTTCAAATTCTGATGCAGCAGAGGTAGGCGGCAAGGGATTGAATCTGGGACGATTGCATCGATATGGTTTTCCGGTGCCTGCCGGGTTTGTTTTGACATCTCGTGCATATCACGATTTCCTGCAGTATAACAAGTTGGAAGAATCCATTCATGCTGCATCCGATATCAGGGCAGAAGCTGTAAATGACCCGGCTAATGAAAAGATACTGGAAGAGATCAGGCGAAAGATCAATGAAGGCCAGATACCCGGAACCATCCAGCAAGAACTGGCAAAACAACTTGAAGGCATGAAACTGCTTGAAAAACCTGTTGCTGTCCGGTCATCTGCAACTGCCGAGGATTCTGCAATGGCATCATTTGCCGGAGTCCATGAGTCATTCCTGAATATCATGGGACTTGAAAATATCATCAGGGCGATCAAGGATTGTTATGCTTCTCTCTGGACACCCCGTGCTGTTGCTTACAGGCGAAAAATGGGATTTGCCGATGACAAGGTCGCTGCGGCTGTCGTCATAATGGAACTTATACATGCGGTATCAGCCGGTGTGGCTTTTAGCTGCGACCCTCGTACAGGCAGGCGCGATAGGATTGCCATCAGTGCGAATTTCGGCCTGGGAGAGTCGGTGGTCAGCGGATCTGTGGAGCCGGACGAATATCTGCTAGATTCAAGAATCCTGCTTCCGAAGATTCTCACGAAGAAAATCGGAAGTAAGAAGCAATGTACAAGTTCAAGATCCGGAAATGGTACGGAACTTGTAAGCTCGGGCGATTGCGCCAATAAACAGGTTCTTGATGACAGCCGGATTACTGAACTGGGTTTGCTGACTCTGCGCGTGTATGAGGCTCTTGGTTCGGGTATTATTCATCAGGATATGGAATGGGCATTTGACGGTAACAGGTTTTTTGTGCTCCAGGCAAGACCCGTGACAAACCTTCGTGAACCGAGTTTCCCTGAGATAGCAGGACAGTCTATCATCTGGTCAAACGCAAACTTAAAGGATGTAATGCCGCATGTCCCGTCGACTATTACATGGAATCTGGCAAGTTGTATGCTTCCCAGGATGATGAGTGCGAGCCTTCAGGCTGCAGGTTATCATGTGCCTGCCGGATTAAACTGGGTCAGGCTTTACAAAGGGCGGGGATATTTCAATCTCTCTGCGCTTCAATGGGGTTTCTATGATTCAATGGGATTCCTGCCTGGAAAAACCAATGAATTTTTAGGTGGTCACCAGCCTGAGATCAAAGTCCCTACCGGAAATCCCTTAGGTGGACTTAAAGGGATGAAACGAATCATACGGCAGATATATTATATTATCAATATCTTACGGATCCAGGGCGCTGCCGAAACAATATTTAAAGATATCCGGGAAAAGGCGGATCGCTGGAATCAATTGGACTTTAGCGGCATGAATGAAAATGAACTCATTTCGTTTCTTTCTGAGATCAGGAAAAAATATGTGGAATTTGGACCTTCATACATGATCCTTGGCTCTTCGGCCTCATTTCCTTTAGAGATGCTGGCTAAAATACTGAATGCGGATTTTCCCGGCCGCGGTTACTCCCTTGCCAATGGTTTGCTTGCAGGAACATCAGAAAAGATGACCAGCGCGGAACACGGTTACAGGTTAATGGAGCTTGCACAGACAGCACAAAGAGACGATGCTGCACGAAGGTACTTCATGGCCGAACACTTTGATCATGCGGCATTTCGGAATGAAATTCCCGATGGCTCACAATTCAGGATCGAATTTGAAGAGTTCCTGAAAGATTACGGTCACCGCGGGATTTATGAAAGTGATTTAATAAATCCTCGATGGCAGGAAGATCCGGGTTATTTACTTGAGAATGTTCGTGCAGAATTATTGTCCCCCAGATATGCCGACCTTAGAAAAGTCCAGGCCGAAAAACGAAAAGCGTTAGAAAAAGAAATTGAAGAAAAACTAAAATGGAGTTTTCAGCGGATAAAGATCAATATCTTGGTCAGGCAGGCCAGAAAGGGTACAGAAATGAGGGAAATGGCCAGGTCTGTTCTGATAAAATCCTATGAACCTTCGCGCCTGATTTTGCAGGATATCGGTCGCCGTCTGGTGGATAGAGGTATATTGAAGGAAAAAATCGATGTATATCACTGTACTTTGCCTGAAATTATCGATATCCTTGCGGGATACTGGGATGGTACCGGTCTAAGAATACTTGTTGAAGATCGAAAACGGAATCGTGAGGAGTTATCTGAACTCGAGCCTCCTGATGTTATTATCGATGAAGTACCCCAGCCTCTAACCCAACATCAGCAAGCCCATGGTACGGTGTTTTCAGGGCTTGGTGTAGCAGCAGGCAGGGCTTCAGGGTCAGCGCGGTTGATCCGGCATCCCAGGGAAAACAATAATCTATTGGCAGGCGATGTTCTGGTCGCACCGTCCACCGATCCGGGATGGACGCCTATGTTCCTGAGAGCAAAGGCTGTGGTAATGGAAGTTGGCGGTTATCTTTCCCATGGGGCTATTGTCGCAAGGGAATATGGAATTCCGGCAGTGGTCAATGTGCCTGGGGTGATGAAGGCTTTAAAAGATGGAGAACAGATCACGGTTGACGGTGATGAAGGAAAGGTATACCGTACATAAACAGGAGGAGAAAATGAAGATTTTACTGATACAGCCGGCAAAAGCCCAAAAAACGATCGGTGGAGAGGATGTTTTTATTTATGAGCCGCTTGCGCTTGAATATTTAGCTTCGGACGTTAAGGATTATGACTTAAGAATACTTGATATGCGGATTGACAAAGACCTTGACTCCCAAATGCAAGAATTCAAGCCGAATGTTGTCGGGATCACTGCATATACTGTTCATGTAAATACAGTAAAAAATCTTTTTAATAAGATAAAAACCATTGATCCTGATATCTTTACCGTTGTTGGCGGCCATCATGCAACGGTTGCTCCTGATGATTTCTTTACTCCTTATATTGACCTGTTAGTAATGGGAGAGGGAGTTTTTGTATTCAAGGAGATCATTTCAAGGCTTGTATCTAAGAGACCATTTGACGGGATTGCCGGAATATCTTATTTGAAAGATGGAGAGCGGGTAACGAATCCGCCTGAACCGGTAACCGACCTTGATATCTTTCCTTTTCCATCCAGGGAATTTACGGAAAAATACAGGAAATACTAAGTGAATTTAATACGCCCATCTCTTTATTCATATTAACAGCAACACTAATTGTATCGATAATTCAAGCAGCTACTACGACTTATTTACTTACAGTCTGATTTTATATGGCCGGACAGTGGGCAATACCGGGTTGGGGAGTCATACCAAGCTTATACTCCGGTCGGCATGTGGTACAGATACTCTGCCATGGGGAGGGGAAGCCATTTTCGATTGTTGCGCCATAAGCTAAGTTAATCGTGTCATAAAAATAATCAATCAATAACCAAATGGCGCCAAAAACGCCATCTACATGCCTTGTACTTAAGTCCGGAATTTGTGACTGCAGCCAATATAGGTCTTTCATACCTCCATGAGACTTGTAGACAATAATAAATAAGAGAAAATGAAAAGAGTATCTCGAAAGAATTGTTATGAGCACAAAACAAATGTCAATTTGGTTCAGTACCATATCTGTGATTCTTGTCCTCTGGGGGATAGTATTTGCTTTCTTTGGTCTTGATATTCTTCCAGTAATCAACAAGGATATTTTGTTACCGTGGGAAAGTGCACTTTACGGTGCAATTATGATGGGCTGGGGAGTAACGCTTTTTATGGTTGGCCGGATTGCTTTTAGAAGAAATGACGTGGAGTTGATGAAGGCTATGCTGTATGGGATAGTCCTGTGGCTCATCGTTGAAGGATTGTTTTCGGCTTACCTTGGCGTCTGGTTCAATGTTGGTGTGGATATCGGTGTATTAATATTGTTCAGTTACCCTATCATCAAAGTCCTTCACAATCCTGAACAAAAAAGCTTGTGATGTGATATTCATTATGTCTCTTGTAAAATAATTTGGGGATCTTTTCCACCCATAAAGTGAGCAAGCCTTTCAGCTTGATGTTCGATGACTTCTAAAATTGGTTTATTCGTTTTTTCAAAAAAGGAAAGGGTAATTTTAAATTTATTTTTATCTTCTTTGAAACTCCATGTTCCAATAATGCGCCCATTAACTAAAATAGATGGAGATATTTCTCCTCTTGTGCTCCAATACACTCTCTTCTCATGTTCTTTCGAGATCAGCCTCTCCCTGTTCTTATAACCCATAATATACGGATCAAATTTTGGGAGAAGATATACAGTATCTTTTCCAGAAGAAAATCTATGTAAATGCGGAAGATCGGATTTAAGGATGAAAAATATGCCATCTATTCCACGTATTTTAATATCTTCTACTTTATCCCCCCATTTCTTCCAAAATTTCTTTGACCTCTCCTTTGGTATTGCCGATCCACCATGCAATGTCCTCGACAGTAACGGGTCCGAAACCTGATAGGTAATGTAAGATAACTTTCTCTTTAGCCTCATGTTCGCCCAGAGCATTCAAGTCGATAGATGGCGACCATTTTCTAAAGGTTACATAGGTATGGAGGTTGCTCGTCCAATCTCCTTTTGGCTTACCCGGAACAAGGATAGCAGAATGACACATTTGACGCAGACTCCATTGTCCAAGGCTCATCTCTCCATATTTAGTCTTAACCTTCTTCTTAAGTTCTGATATATGCTCAGTCAATTCTTGTGCTGTAAGCGGGCCTTTCTCATCCAGGATTTCTAACATTCGAACATGAACAGGTTCGAATTTAATAAGAGGATGTCTTCCTCCTGCTCGTTTTGTCGCTTGATAGTATTCCACAACATGATCTGCCGGGATTATATGAAGTGTTGCCCACATCCCCCATATCTTGATTAACGATCTTCTTTCATACTTTGGATTTCAAAGGAAGAATAATCACTATCTTTATATAGAATTACATCAATAACATAACCAAAAATAAGGTGGTTTTTATAATTTTGAGAAAAACGATGGCGGAAACTTTTTTAATAATCGCACATGTATTATTGTTAATAAATGGTGCGGGTGCAGCTCCAATAGAAGAATGGAGCAGGACTTATGGAGGAGAATTCTGGGATGAAGCTAATTCTGTTGTTGAAATTCCCGGTGAAGGATACATAATAACCGGCTCAAGAAATATTCAAACCACTCCAGTTAACATGACCGATTCATACGATGCCTTACTCATAAAAACCGATCTGGATGGGAATGAACAATGGAACAGGACTTATGCAGGAAAAAAGGGAATGAAGGTTTCAATAGCCAAGGATGGAGGATATATAATCAGAGGTTTAAATGATTGGGATTTCTGGTTGATGAAAACCGATCTTCTTGGCCGGGAGCAATGGAACAGGACGCTGGGGATAGATAATAATTTTATGCGTGTTGCTATTGAGGAGACTTCAGATGGAGGTTCTATCCTTGCTGGCGGAGATATCATATTATTATCCGAGTCCATGACTATTTCTCATTTATGGTTCACAAAAATTAATACAAACGGAGATCAGGAATGGAATGTGACCTCAAAAAGTCCACAGGGTGATATAGCAACCTCAGTGTATCAGACCCTGGATGGAGGATACGTTCTGGCAGGTTACTCAGGGTCAGGTAATAATGACATAGATGCCCTGATCATGAAGACAGATGCTAAAGGCAATGAGCAATGGAATATGACCTTTGGAAATGCGGGAAAACCTGAAGGAGCCTATTCAGTTGCACAGACAGAAGACGGCGGTTATATTCTTGGAGGCTTTAAGTTATCCCAGGGACTGATGGGAAATGATTATGATGCATGGGTCATAAAAACTGATGCAAGTGGTAACGAGCAATGGAACAGGATATTTGGGGGATCCTATGAAGATTTTGTCTCATCGGTCCAGCAGACTTCTGATGGTGGATATATTTTTGCCGGGTATACTAACAGGGCCGGCGATCTGGATGCCTGGATAATAAAGACAGATGCAAAAGGAAAAGAGAAGTGGAAGAAATTATATGATGGGCCAGAGAAGGACAAGATCAACACAGTTAAAGAGGTCTCTAAATATGTTTATTTACTTGCCGGCGACTCAGAATCGTACGGAGCAGGCAATATCGATGCCTGGCTTGTAAAAATCAGGGAAACAAATGCAACCATCGCAGCAGATAGTGATGGATTCGATATAAAATCTGCACTCGGATTTGAAATTTCAGGAGCAATGGTTTCGATAGTAATATTATTCCTATTAATAAGGAAACGAACTTGAATCGGGACCCGTGTATTCGGAACACATATCCGCTTTTTATTTTTTTCTCCTGAGTTTATAAAATTCTCTTTCAGGTTGCTTGCTGATTTGATAATTGTATTTCAAAACCGGACACCAAATTTCTTTTCAAAATCTGAACTGGAAATAGTACCTTCTTTTTTTATTGATTCAAGCTTTCTAATATATTCTGGTTTGACATGATGCAGATCGTTATCTATATCCTCTATGGTTTCTTCGATGGATATTATTTTTGTTTTTAGGAAATCAAGATCGGATGCTTTTCTCTGCAATAATTGTGCTTCAGACATATTGTATCTCCATATTCATTATTTTGACCATTTTCTACATTGAACTTTAGATTTATTAGAATATTCTTAAACTTAACCTTGATTTTATTTATACCCCCTCTGCCAAAATCCCTCAAAATTCCCTTTTATTTTTAAACAATTAGCATCTCCATTATATCTTTATATACCTTATTCATAAATTTATAATAATCATTAATTTTTGAATAAATTTCCTCTGCCACTTTTTCATGATAGGTATGTGAAGTAAGGTTTCTGTCATCAGTCATTTCAAGCGCTTCTATTGTCTCCTCTTCGGTTAGTAATTTCACATTAAAAGCTTCCCTGAAGCATGATTTTGGGGAATTGCATATTATCCCTTCTTTCACTTTCAGATATTCCTTTAATAATTTCCAGAATATCTCAAAACTGTACTCAAACCTCTGTATCGCAGCATCCCGAACTATTAAAGAGTATTCCTCATCTGTTATCTCTTTTAATGTCCTGAGTGCTCTTCCCGCATTGTCTGCAATTAATCTCAGCTTTTCCATACTTTCCCTTCTTTCAATGCTTTTTCCCTGAAAATCTGCGAAACTTTAGAAATATCCACTACTTCAACTTTATAAGGGATATTCATGTCTTCAAGTTTTTCTTTCAAAATAGTTAATTTCTTCTTATAACATTCATTCTTTGGCAATATGCCTATGTCAATATCAGAAAATCTATTGAAATCTCCTCTTGCTCTTGAGCCGAACAGTATAATCTGGATATCCTCTCTTCTAAAGATATCGAGAACTATTTTTTTTACCTGATTTAAACTCTTTTCATAAATATTCAGCTTCTCATCATACGCTGCAAGCTCCTGCATCAGTTTTCCAAGCCTCTCTTTCTCCTGCTTAATTTTAATAGCTCCAGACGCCCTTTTAGTCTCATCACAACTATTCAATATATAAATTACTATATTAAAGCTATGGTTCCGATTTTTCGAAATCATTTTGATAGCCTGATAAGAATAAAAGTTGTGGCGCTAAAATTGAGACGCCGGAGTTGACATATGAGTGAGACTCCCTAAGAGGATGCCTGGAAGAAGATGATGGCCTGGGCTAAGCCAAAAGGGTTGCTTGAAAAGGGGGCTCGAGTATTTGGCAGAAACACATATCCGACTGACAACCCTGAATGGCTATGAATTTTTCCTGACGGTCGGCCGGGACATCGAGCTTGATGTGGATATTGATATGAGGCAGATACCGTGCGGGCAATATGCAGTTCTTCGATTCAAAAATCCGGATAACATTGGAAATGCCTGGGAACATCTATGGAGCTGGATAAGAGAGAACAAATATGAATACATTGGATGCAGAAAGGCGACCATGGTTGGTGTAATGGATTCGAGGAGCAAATAAATTACATTAGTTTTAGTTCCATTAATACAAAGTATGGCTAATTAGCTTCTTCGAGTATTGTTAGAGACAGAAGCACCGCACGAAGCGCGGCAGAGTGCGGTGAGGAGTCACAGAGAAAGAGGATAACAAATTCAATAGTTTAACTTATTTATAAGCATCACCTCTGTGCTGGACTGTAGTTATCCTGACTTTTTTATTATCATTATCCACTGAATAAAGAATCCTATACTTACCAATCCTTAATCGATATGTATTACCCGGATATCCTTCCATAGGTTTCACATCAAAACCCGATCTAGACCTGATAGGATTCTTCTCAAATTCATCAAGGAGTCTTAGAAATTTTTCGACTATATAATTCGGACTTTTTCTAAATCTTTTTCGACTTTCTCATCTACCAGAACTTCATAAGAAGTTGTGTCTTTGCTCAACAATCTCAACTTCCATTAGAAGCTCTTTTCTTTATTCGAGATTTAAATTCTTCTTTTGGAATCCCTTTAAAATCACCAAGGCGGCGATAATGCTCCCTAATATGTTCCGCACTTATATCCTCGATCGGTATTTTATTCATTAGCATATTTAGAACATCATCAAAAGTCCAGTCACCAAATTTATAGTCTGATAATCTATCTTTCGTTTTCTCGCTAATTGTTATGGTTGTTGGCATAATTGAAACAATTGTTTTAATTGGTATTAAATTTAAGCATTTTAATTTCTCCACTTTGATCGAAGACGAAATACTATCAATCAATCCGTGTCATCAGTTTTCCTAAATCATTTGCCTCTGTTTATACTTTGAAAGAGAGCGGATTGAAAGTAATATCATTTAAAAAAATCGTCGATGAACTATAAAATATTTATTTTCTATTTGATTATTTTAAGTTTTTCGTGAGTTAGAGAAACATATTAAATAAAAAATTGAGTAATATATCCCACATTCCGCACATTAAAACTTAAGAATTCTGATTTATTCTAATATTACTCCCAGCGGGATAATTTAAAAATCTCACCCAGAAGAGTGCTAAGCTTTGCGTTTTATGATAATGAAATAAATTCGGCGCTCAGCAAAACTTTGGGGAATTAATATAAATTGCATTTAATATTTTATCAAACCCTGAATTCAAGAGTAAATTCATACCAAAAATGACTTCTGCTTAAATAAACATGCTAAAGATTTGAATCATTAAATATAAATAATCGTTATTGGGAAAAATACTAAAATAATTCATTCCAAGTGCGAAATGTGGGATATATTTAAAAATTCACAAGACTAACTTGACGCTAGGGTTTTTCTCCAATACCAAAAACAATATTTTTATACATCTTAAAACCATAACAATATTTAATAGAAAAGTAATTGGGGCGACATTGGTAAACAGTAACGGTTGTGGGAAACCTTTGTTTGCAATAAGGAGGAAACCATCATGAGAAAAATAATTGTATCGGAATTCTACACATTAGACGGCCTCATGTCCGATCCGGAAGATAAAATGGAATGGGTCCTGGGTAGTTTTAACGATGAAATGGGAAAATATGAAGGCGATCTCTATGACAGTGCTGACACCCTGCTTCTTGGAAGAACAACGTACAAAATTTTTGAGGGCTATTGGCCCACAGCTGCTTCAAATCCGGCAACCTCACAGGGCGATATCGAAATGGCGCACAAAATAAACAATATAACCAAGATTGTTTTTTCTCATGCTCTGAAAAGCGTTGAATGGAAAAATTCACTTCTTCTTAAAGAGATCAACCCCGAAGAAATAGTAAAGATGAAACAAGGGGCGGGTAAGAATATACTGGTCATTGGAAGTGCCAGTATCAGCAGCTCACAAATCTGGGATTAATTGATGAGTATCATTTATTACTTCATCCTGTTGTCCTGGGGAGTGGAAAACCTTTGTTTAAGGATATCAGGCAAAAACATGATCTGAAGCTTCTTGAAGCTAAGACATTCAGTAATGGGGTCGTCATGCTTCGATATTCCGTCTAAATAAGGGGAAAATGAGAAAAATATTTGTATTCATGATGGTCAGCCTCGATGGGTTCTTTGAAGGACCGGATCATGAATTGGACTGGCATAATGTAGACGCGGATTTTAATAAATTTGCCGCGGAACAGCTCAATGAGGTGGATACGCTTTTGTTTGGGTGGAGAACCTATGAGCTGATGGCAGGATACTGGCCGACCGAACCTGCAAAACAGGACAGTCCGGCTATTGCCGAAAAGATGAACGCATTGCCAAAGATCGTTTTTTCAAGAAAAGAACGAAAAGTGGAATGGCACAACACCAGGCTCATAACGGAGAATGTTGGCGGGGAGATCACGAAGCTCAAAAACCAGCCTGGTAAAGATATCGCGATATTCGGCAGTTCCAACTTATGCGTAAGTCTTATACAAATGGGCTTAATTGATGAATTTCGGATCATGGTGAATCCTGTTGTAATAGGAAAAGGTCACACTTTATTTAATGGTATTAATGATAAACTGCATCTGAAGCTTCTGAAAACAAGAATTTTTAACTCCGGCAATGTTTTACTTTACTACCAGCCAATATAATATGGTCAAGAACATAATAAAAAAACAACGAACTAAAACGAACTGAAACGAACTCCGGGCGCGTGAGTTCGTATGGAGTTCGTACGAGTTAGTTGTTTTTTCATGTTCATTTATTAACCACAGTTAATGGCCGACTTTGCGGGAACAAAAATCATACACCGCAAAGGACGCAAAGTGATAACGATATATGTAAAATAAATTAGGTTCTTGACTATAAAATGAAATATAAGTCATGACGGCATATAATAAAGTATAAAGAAACAAGGTTAATAGATATTATGAAAATTCTCACCCATGTTTGCTGCGCCCCGTGTTTCACATATCCTCATAAAAGAATGCTTGAGGAAGGACATGATGTAACAGCTATTTTTTATAATCCCAATATTCATCCTTACCAGGAATATAAAAATCGCCTGGGGTCGGTGGAAAAATATGTGGAGTTAAAAGGAACAAAAGTGATATACGATAATAATTACGAGATAGAAAACTATCTCCGGGGAGCACTTTTTGCAGCAGAACGGTGCACATTCTGCTACATGAGCAGACTTGAAGAAACCGCAAAAATGGCAAGACAACTGGAATTTGATGCTTTCACGACCACTCTTCTCATTTCACCATACCAGAAACATGATACACTCGCCCGAATCGGAGAAAAAATAGCTCAACAATGCGGGATCGCGTTCTATTATGAGGATTTCAGGGAAGGATATCAGGAATCCCGTGATATATCAAAGGATCTTGGACTTTATATGCAAAAATATTGCGGATGCATATTCAGTGAAAAAGAGCGGTATTTCAAAAAGAAACCGCAGTTTTAATATTTACCAGTCCATTACATTATTTCATGAGAATCCTTGTGGCAGAATACGCGGTGGGCACTGGCATCGAAGAATTCATGCTTGAGGGAAAAGCAATGCTTGATACCCTTATGAAGAGTTTTGTTTCATGCGGACATGTTGTATTATATCCTACAGCAGGTGTAAAACTTCAAGAAGGGGAAGCTGTCAGAACAACCGGATTTGAGGAAACGGTGAGGAAATTGTCAAAAGAATGTGATGCAGCTTTGGTTATTGCGCCTGATGAAATCCTCGGCGATCTGACCGAGATAGTTGAAAAAAATTCCGTGAACCTTGGATGTCCATCAGATTCAATACGCCTTTGTGCGGATAAATTGGAATGTACCCGTACCCTTTTCCATGAAAATATACCTGTCCCGGAAACCATTGGAAGCGGTGAATATGGGAGGGAATATAATGGTGATTTCGTAATTAAACCCAGGTTTGGCTGTGCTTCCGAAGGAATATATAGACGCAAAAGAGGAAAATTAAAAGAAGGTTTCATAGCTACTGCATTTGTTGAAGGGGAACACTTAAGCGTCAGTTTGATAACCGGGAAGACCCAGCTGCCCCTTACAGTAAACAGGCAGTTGATCGAAATCAAAGACAATTTTTCCTATAAAGGAAGCGTAGTGCCATATTATTGTGAAAGGAACGAAGAGATAATTGATGTAGCAGCAAAAACTGCAAGAATCCTGGGATGTCACGGATATGCAGGCGTGGATATAGTGCTCGGGGATAAACCATATGTGGTGGATGTTAATCCCAGGCCGACCTCATCCATAATAGGGATATCAAAAGTGATGGAAACACAAATTGCTGACCTGATAATAAAGTCTAAATTCGGGGAACTTCCGGATCATGTGAAAATAAATGGCAGTTTCACTTTTACAAAGGATCAGCTATCTTTTTTTTAAAAGAACCCAGAAATAAAAAGCTCCCAATATAGTATTGAACCAGTAGGATGAAAGCCTGTAAAGAAGTGTTGCAAGTATTGCCATCTCAGCAGGCACGCCTCCGGCTATGAAAAGGATTGCCATTGTACCGTCAACAATTCCAAGTCCCCCGGGCAGGAAAAGAGGAAGCCAGCCACTTACCATGGATATGGTATAGGAAATGATCAATACACTGATATGGATATGAGTTTCATCTATGGACAGAAATACCATATATATCGCCATGAGGTCAAAAACCCATCCGAGATATGATAATACCAGGACTTTTGCAAGGCCTTTCTTATCCTGGCGAATATTCCTGAGACCCCCATGGAATGAGTTAATTGACTCATCCACAGCAACCATGTATGCAGTATGGTCAAAACCTTTTTTCACCAGTCCGATGAATGGAGCAAAAAAGCGGATGGATGAATGGACAAATGAAGATAATTTATCTTTCCTTATATAAAAATATATTATAAGAAAGAATATTGAAAGGGCAAGCCCGATAGAGAATACCAATCCGACGATCTCCCAGAACCCCAGTTTTATCATGGGATTGGAAAATAGGAGCCAGATACCAAACATCCCGATCGTTAAGAATGGGAACATATTCAGCATCCTCACTGATACTATACCTGCAAAACATTCGGATTTGTTCGTTCCGGTTTCTTTCCCGAGATACATGGCTTTTACCGGTTCTCCGGCTGTCCCGAATGATGGAGTTATGTTGTTGATAAATGTTCCAGCCATAAAGAATTTGAATAATTTATAAAAGCTGATCTTTGCAGGGATCAGGCATCGCCATGAGGTGGTGAAGGTTATCATATTCAATAAATTAAAAAATATTGCAAGAAGAAGTAAAGGTTTATTGACGTTTTTTATCAAACTAAAAAATTTTTCAAATCCTATCTCGTTTGCAAAAATTGCAAAAATAATTGCACCGATTAGAATTACAAACAGAATATTTTTCGATTTGAATCTTTCCATGAAATCCCACCGATACTTGCTCTAACACTTAATAAGAATTGTGGCAAGAGCGGTCAAGTAACCCATGGCAAGTGATGAAGGATTTAAGGCACCATAACCTAACCACAGTTAAACCGATGGACATCAAGAAGTCTGGCTATGATTGCATAAAGACTCTTTTGCGCAGATACGCCTTAATAATTTCCTCCTGATTTCTCAGATGAAAAACTGAAGAACGCTATCCACTTTTCCATTCCCAAAATACTGGAGTTAAAAGTGACATAAGAACGGGGTTACGTTTTGCTGATTATCTCATTATAGTAAGCCGGCTGCGAATACCGTATATGTAATTTTAGCACTGTTTGTTTAATATTACCCATAATTCATAAGTAGCTTTATTTATCATGACGTATTACATTGTGCACATAGTATGCTTATAGTAAAAGATTCAATGATATTGATTCATTTGGCTAAAATGCAGATACTTGCTGATTCATGTCGGCATTTCGGTAGCGTTCTCATTCCAACAAAAGTATATGAAGAGACTGTAATTAACGGAAAGAAAAAAGGTCATCCAGATTCATTAATAATTGAACAGACAGTTACCAATAATCTGATAAAAATAAAGGGAGTCAAAAATAAAAAGAAGGTAGATGACTTAAGAATATTTGGATTACATCTTGGTGAAGCTGAAGCTATAGCGTTATATTTTCAGGAGAAGGCTCAACTTCTTGCAACCGACGATGATACCTGCAGAAAAAACAGGATCATACTAGGAATTAATATAATTGGTTCGCCTGCAATTGTTATTATGTTATTTAAAAATTCTTTGATAACAAGAAATAAAGCACTCGATTGTATTTCTTCCCTTGAAACAATCGGCTGGTTTGATATAGAGGTCATAAACAAGATGAAACAACAAATCGAAAAGAGGTGAATAAATGTCTGAATTAGTATCTCTGGGGATACGACTTGATAAAAAAATTGTTGAAGAACTGAGCCAAATAGCAGATGAAGAGCATGTGGACAGGACGACTATTATCAGAAAACTCATAGCTAATGCCATTGAGAATTATAAGAAAGATAAAGTCCTGAGAAAATATGATCAAGGTAAAATTAGTATATCAAAAGCAGCAGAAGACACGGGATTGACTGTAGGGGAAATTGAAGAGTACATGGTCAGAAAAGGCTACAGATCAAAGTATTCAACTGCGGATCTAGAAAGAGAGCTAGAACTTTTAAAGGAATGAGGTAGAGGTTCGTAAACTTCGGTTAATAATCCTTATACGCACATTTTAGGCGAACTTTATTAGAAAACAATATCCAGAGACAGTATAGCCTTTCCTTATCCAGACCTCGTATAAAAATCTCCATAAAATGAGATATGAACCTGCGAAGTTTCAGCAAAAGATGTTACACATCCGGGAAATGAGGTGTGTATTAGGCTTCCATGTAGATTTGGCAGAAGGGTCCTTTCTATGAGAGAGCATCCCAGGCATCTTGTTACTCGCATGGCCTTCATGGAGGCCGAAGATCTGTTCACTGTAAAGGTATCGGACCATTCAATTCTTCTTTAAGCAGCTTCTGCGCCAGTCGCAATAGCCGATTTAGTATGATATGATAATCATTTTCTTCTTTCTTTGGCAGTAAATCCTTTATGAATTACCCTTTGCGAAGCCAAATCAACTGAGCTAAATCAGCGACTTTTTTGTGACTTTCGCTCCATGCCTCCCAGACGGAAGCCGACCATTCTTTTATGGCGCGATCCCGCTCAGGTCCGGGATTAGCACGCAGCACATCAAAAACGCTGACATTGCCTCTATATGCGGGTAAATCAAATACAGGCCATTGCTTTTTATTTCTTGCTAACCGCATATGAGCTTTTTGGACTCCTTTGCCTGAATAATGCTTTTCAATGTGCAAATAAAGACCGCTAAGCGCAAAAGCTACCGTAATCGGCTTTGACTTTTCGTCCGCATGCTGTGCTGCATATGCATCAACAATATATTGGTGAATAAAAGACGGATCTCCGTGAGAGAGCGTATAGTAAGAAAGTTCATTGTAGGCTTCCTGTTCAGATTGGCTTGGCATATTTTAAATGTTATTGCAAAGGGTTTTCTCTCTCAAACTCTTAGTTACCCTGAAGAATCCTACATACTATTTTTTGCCGCCATACATTGTAAATATCCCATATTTATAGAAGCAATCCACATCTTTGAAGCCGATAGATTTTAATGCGCCAATCTGAGCATCCAAAGTATCAGGTTTGTCATTTACAGGGTCTTTATATTTTAGGATGATCTCGTTAAAATAATTACCTTCTATTTTTAAGAAGGCTTCTCTTTCATAGATCCACTCTTTCCAGAGCAAGAGATACCATCGCTCAAGAGCCTCTGTTGGAGCAAGGACTACATCAATGTTTAGAAAGTACCCATCTGTATCCAGATGGGAATAGATGCTCCTGAATAGTGCTTTTTTCTCATCCATGGTTAAATGATGTATTGCCAGTGAAGAAACTATAAAATCAAAATTTCCTTGTATAAGGTTTTTATTAATAATCTCTTGAAAACTTGCTTTAATAAAATGAGTATGATTAAAGCCATTCAGACGCTTTTTAGCTTTATTGAGCATATCCTCCGAACCATCTATCAGAGTGCTTGATATCGAGTTATTAACTTTTAAAAGCTCATGAGTAATAATCCCATCTCCGCATCCGAGATCAAGAATGTTAATTTTTGGTTTGTTGTTAATGAAATGGTTGTAAAAAGATCTCAGAATTTCAAGCAATCTCCTCCGCTCAACGATATAGATATCCGAATTTTCTATGTATTCTTGAGAAAACTCTGGTTTTGCCCACTTGGATTTATTGAATTCGGTCATAATTCTTATAGCCTTACCTTTGAGAGTTGAAATTAGCAATAATACTTAAGCGCACCCAGGGCATTCACAATCTGGGGTTCATCCGGCACCAGGACTTCTTTTATGAGGATATCCTCAAGTGCTGATAGCATTCCTTTATTCTTTACTGTCCCGCCAATAAGGACAAGATTTTGCGCCTCCGGTATCATAAACGAGATCCTGCGCGCAAATGCATAATGCATCCCTGCAATGACTTCTTCCCGGGTGTATCCTGCAACAAGCTGTGAGATCATCTCGGAAAGAGCAAATACTCCGCATGTGTTATTTATCGCAGGAATTCGTTTTGCCCTGCTGTGAAATGAACCCATCTCTTTTAGTTCGATCTTGAAATAATTTGCAACGAATTCAAGGAAAGCGCCTGTTCCTGCGCTGCATTTGTCGTTTATTACGAAATTATTTTTTTTGACATCGATGACCTTTGTGTCCTGTCCCCCGATATCAACGATCACATCAGCATCAGGGAAGTAATGCCGGACACCATAAATGGCCGCTGTTATTTCAGTGACAGAGGCGCGATGAGGGACCAAGTTCCGGAAATACCCGGTTGAAATAATCTTATTCCCGTCAATTCCAGTTACCAGGTCTTTCCAGTTGTGCGTCCCTGTTATCTTGTATTTTATTTCACCATCTTCAATTGAAACTTTTTTGGCAGTCGTACTGCCCACGTCAAGCCCTATCATGATCTTTCAAGCAACTCCCTGAAGGCTTCAAGCCTTAACTTTATCTGCTCAGGAGTATTCCCCGGAAGGTCTCCCTGGATTGTCAGCATCGGGTAATCAAGCTTTGACCTCATGATCTCATCTTCAAGCATGTGATGGCAGGCAAATTGCGTATAATGTATTATTCCGTCAACTTTTCTTTTTTCAAGTTCCTCCTGGAGGAATTTTATCCTGAAATCAAGCGGCCTTGCAAAGGTGTAGTTGCAGTAATCACGGGCGATCCCGGGAATATCATTCCCAGAGTGCCTGATAAATTCAAAAGGAAGCTCATCAAATACTACAGCAAGGCCCAGAGCCTGGGCAACATCATGGAAATCATGAAATATAGGAGGAACACCAATTAACGCAACCCTGTTATCCAGATCAATTTTTCGCTCTTTTGTTGAGGAAATAACTTTCTTGAATTTTTCAAGATCGCCCATGAGGTCTGAAAAAGATATCATGATCCTGAAAGCATCCCCGGATGAGATCTTGCCATCTGCTCTTTTTTTATCTATTTTTTTCCCTAATTTTTTAAGTTCCCTGATCTGCCCGGGTTTTTCAGGTGATCCAATATTTCCCAGGAAATCACTGAGTTTATACAATTGTGATTCCAGATAATCGGGGTCCCCGTCGAAAGGATAAAAGAAAAAGTGGGTGGGAATGCCGCTCATAGCAACTTTCTGGCCATCCACAAGCGCATTATGGCAATCCCCGCCTGCAACCACGATAAGAGAGTCAATATCGATCTCTCTTTTTGAAAGCATCTCCTGCCAGATGGCAGTCCAGGCGCATAATTTATTACGTGGATATTTTTTTGATCCGGGGATAACATTATTGACATCAAAGGGCTCACCATTGCACGCAAATATCAATTCCGGCGGAACTAGAGCAGTAATTGCGATCTTTTTTTGCACAGGCATCCAATTATTTACCGTTAATTTATATTTTTGTATGCGTTTCACAGTCTTTTCGTCATGTATGGTCCTTCTCGCTCATACCCGAATTTCCTGTAATAATCCCTGACCCCTATACCGCTTGTTACCGCAATTTTCCCATATCCTGCAATCCTTGCGGTTTCTTCTGCATGGGTCAGGAGTTCTTCGCCATAGCCTTTGTGCTGCCACTGCGATTTACCCGCATCCTCACCCGGGGCTACCATCGAGCCATAGACATGCAGTTCACGAATAAGCGCCGCGCCTTCAAGTTCAGTACGGTGAGGCGCTGCCGGGAAGCGCAGCCTCAGGAAGCCGATCAATACATCCATTGTTGCATCTTCAAATGAAATGAAGTGTTCCAGACCGCCGCAAGCCCTGTATTTTTCATTTATCAGTTCAATATTCTCAGGTTTTATTCCTGAAAGCTCCTTATGCCCGACTTCACGGCACCTGATGCACCTGCATTTTCCTCCCATTTCCTTCAACCGCTCTTGCGCAAGCTGCCTGATATTGCTTTTCCTTATGCCTGCAAGCACCTGGTACGCGGGAATATCTCGCTGGATCCTTTGCAGGCGTACCCATCTGGGCAGCAGGGCTTTTATCTTTGCAAGCAACTCGACAGCCTCAAGCACTTCAAGAGGCGCATAATTCCCGAGTTCCCACATCCCATGAAGCCGTGTGCCTTCTGTGACAAGTGTGGGATATATTTTGAGATAATCAGGCATAAAGCGCTCGTCTTCGAATAATCTTTTGAACATCCGAAGATCAGAATCCACTGTTGCACCCGGAAGTCCCGGCATCATATGGAATCCCACCTTCAGTCCGCTGTCCCTTAGTCTCATATTGGCATCAGCGCTTGCTGCAACTGTATGCCCGCGCTGTATGCCTGCGAGGATAAAATCATACGTGTTCTGGACACCTATCTCCACCTTTGTCGCACCCAGTTCAAGAATGGTATCAATATGTTCTTTTTTTGTCCAGTCTGGTCTTGTCTCGATGGTTATCCCGACATTGCGGACTCCGGCGCTCTCGTTTGCGGATTGGACTTCTTCTACTGGAATATAGGTCATGTCTTTTCGCCATTCTGTTCCATAAAAATCATTCATGGCCTCTATACAGCGTTTTACGAACCATTCCTGGTAGCACAATGTACGCGAGGTATAAGTTCCACCCATTATGATAAGCTCCGCTTTCTCAACAGGATGGCCAATTTGTGAAAGCTGTTTTAAGCGCGATGAGATCTGCAAATATGGATCAAAATTATTCTCAAAAGCCCTTTTGGCGGCGGGTTCAGCTCCCATGTAACTCTGTGGTGAGTGGAATTTGGAATCAGCGCCTCCCGGACAGGGAATGCACAGGCCGTGAGGACATGGAGCAGGAGATGTCATGGCTGCTATCACAGCGACCCCTGATATCGTTCTTACGGGTTTTAACTGGAGATGTTCAAGGACGTATTGTTTCTCCTCATTGTTGCGGGCAGCGGCAAGGATATGGGAATTACCAAGAAGGGATGAAAGTTTATAGCGAATGCTGGCTGCTTTTTTCGCTGCATTGAGGGCTTTTTCATCAGGGATCTCATTTCGAAGGAGTTGTTCTATGATATCCCTGGCTGCTGATTCGATGGTGGTCATTCAGAAATCAAAACAACTTGTATTGCTATAAATGTTACATTAAATCTTTTTCACCAGGTCAAAAAGCGCCGCCTTTGGGTCTTTTGCCTTAATGACCCCTGATGCAAGAAGCACTCCCCCAGTCCCCAGTTCAATTGCCGCAGCCACATCATCTCCTGTAGAAATCCCGGCGCCGCAAAGGACTTTGACCACCGGGTTTATTTTTTTCACAGCATTCACGGAGCCGCTAACTATTTCGGGATTTGCTTTAGAAACAGGAATCCCTGAACCAATGAGCTCTGGTGGTTCGACTGCCACAAAATCAGGGGAAAGTGCTGCTGCTGCTGATGTTACTGCAATATTATTCGTGCAGACAATTGTCACTAATCCGGCTTTTTTTGCTGATTGAATTGCTGAATCGATTTCAGACAGCAGGATACGGCGCTCAGAATGGTTGATAAGTGTTCCTTTTGCTCCGGCTGACCGGATGCAATCCGCAGTTATGTGACCTGTATAACTTCCCGCGCCAACGCTATCGATATGCTGGGCGAACACAGGTATTTTTACCACGCCTGCAACCCTGAAAATATCAGGTGTCTGCGGGCAGGCAATTATCTCTATGCCTGACTCAATACTGACTTCTTCGCAGTATTTCGTCATCAGTACTGCTTTCTCGCCCATGCTTTCGGCATAGGTTTTGAAATTCAATACTATAAGTGGTTTTTGACCCATGGAAATAGAAATCTAAAAAAATTAAGAAGTATAAACTCCTTCTCCAGGATGAACAACTATTCCGGTTGGTGTAATTTCATATGGGTGGATGCCTTTGCTATGGTCTGATCCCCTCATCTTGAAAACCTCGACACTTCTAATCCTGACATCATTAACCCGTTTGTTATACATTACTATTGTGCCTTCGGTTACGAACGTTTCAACCCCAAACCTGCTGGTTGAATTTTCATCTATTATTTCACAGGTCATAAACGAAGTCAATCCCAGTACTTCAAGAGTTGTGCTCAATTTTAAAAGCTCAACTCTTATTTTTGAAGGATCCTGCAAGTAAAAACCGATAGATGTTGTTCCATCAACAAGCGCCCTCTTGGCATCGATCGTATCCTGTATGGCAATTATCTGGTCCATCATGGAGCGAAGATCAAAAGGTCTTACATCAACGTATTTTTCATGAGATGGAATGCCTATCTTGGTTGAACATGCATCAATTATCGCAAGTTTTCCTTCATCCTCAAGGGCCTCAAAATCCCATCCGAACTTCAGGACATTTTCCCTGACCTGATCAGGTCGTTCCTCTGTCGCTATATATATACCATTTTCTCCATATTTTGTTATGCCATTATAGAGGTACTGGAGCCCGAATATGGTCTTTCCACAACCTGCTGCTCCTGATAACAGGTATGATCTATTTCTTAGTAATCCACCGCCACACAATTCGTCAAAACCTTCTATGCCGGTAGGAACACGCTTTGAGTCACCTTTTTCTGTCTTAATCTTTTTCTTATCAACCATGAAATTCAACCTTGATATAATAATCTTTCACTATATAAATAGTTATTCGTCTTATACTTATAATTATGAGGCTTTCGTCTATGAAATACTATAGGAAGTGAATAAATTCTGGCCAAAAAAGCAAAGATTTATTTTTCCAGAGTCCTGTATAGTTATTATTTTAGGGGCATATCTTGGTATCATTAAATCTGGATAGTATTTTTAATCCAAAAAGCATCGCACTGATAGGAGCAAGTGATGAAGAAGGCTCGGTTGGATACATTTTAATGAAAAATTTAACCGAAATGGGATATAACGGAATAGTTTATCCTGTTAACATTCACAAACCCGAGATCCTTGGAAAAAAAGCATACCCTGGGATTCCCCAACTTCCCCAAACCGTTGACCTTGCTATAATTGCCACACCCGCAGCAACCGTTCCCGATATAGTGGAGCAGTGCGGAATAGCCGGAATCAGGGGACTGATCATCATTTCAGCAGGATTTAAGGAAGTAGGAAAATCCGGAAAAATACTGGAAGAAAAGATCATTGAAATAAAAAAGAAGTACGACATGAGGATAATAGGTCCAAATTGCCTTGGTATAATCCATCCTGATATCGGTCTTAACGCAACTTTTATTCCCAAGAAGCAAAAAACAGGCAGTATTGCCTTCATATCTCAAAGCGGGGCGCTGGGATCAGCAATTCTTGACCTGGCCGCTCATGAGAACATTAATTTT
>JBAQLI010000129.1:0-3523 GCA_049301735.1 Candidatus Methanoperedens sp. | reverse complement strand
GCTTAATCGATCCCCATTTTAAATTACATTATTTAAATGTAATTTAAGCAGTTATTATTTAATAATAAGTTATATAATATTTATTTACTGAAATTAATAAAAACGCTATCGAGAAAAATATTATTTGAGACGCACGAAAGGTACGGAATACGGGTTTTAAAGTTCATCAAAACAAATTTTATGATGACCTTTTGGAGAATATTGAAAAACCAATGCGTCCTTTATTTTATGCAAGACTTATTCATAGCCAATTTGTTTTGCTTTCTTATTTTTCTTTTGATAATAATGAATCTGATAAATTTTTGGAAAAATATTTAGGAATATCTGGCCTTGAATCAATTTTATTTATTCTTAAAGAGCCATATTGGAAAAAAGATAAAGTATCTATTAATTTTTCAAATAATTCTGGAGATAGACGCTTTTGGAATGCCAAAGGAGTTGTACAAGGATTCCTTAACGAACTTTACAAGTATTCCCTAGCTCCGATTTATGAAACTGAAGTAATCAGAAAGGATTTTAGAAAAACATCTAAAAAAGAACATATATACCTATTTATTTCAGATGTGGAAAAATTGAAAATGTTAGCAAGAGTATATTATAATAATAGAGAATTTTTTAAAGTCCTTGAAAGTACTTATATTTCTGATTTGATTCATGAAGTTCGCATAAAAGTGAGGCTAAAAAATGCAGGTGGAATCCTCACATTTAAGGAATTAAGTGAAGGTGAACAACAATTATTGACAGTCCTTGGATTATTGAAATTCACTCAAGATGAAGAATCTTTATTTTTATTAGATGAACCAGATACTCATCTTAATCCTCTTTGGAAATTAGAATATTTAAATTTAATCGAACATGTTGTTGGAAAACCCAAAGCTAGTCATATCCTTATTAGTACTCATGATCCACTTGTTATTGGTGGTCTTTTAAAAAGTCAAGTTAAAATTTTTGAGAAAGATGATGATGGAAAAATTTCTACCAACTCTCCCGATCTTGATCCAAGAGGGATGGGCGTAGCAGCATTATTAACCAGTGAACTCTTTGGTCTAAGAACGACTTTGGATCCTCAAACCCAAGATAAGGTCGATAGAAAACTTAAGCTTTTTGTGAAGTCTCAAAAAGGAGAATTAAGTGAGATTGAAGAAATGGAAATGCAAAACCTTACAGTAGAATTAGGCTCTCTCGACTTTACAAGGACTACCATTGATCCTTTATATAATAAGTTTGTTAGAGCAATAAGGACTAGAGACGAATTCAAGAAACCGATACTTTCTTCATCCGAAAAAAAAGAGCAAGAGAGGATAGCTCAAGAAATTGTCGATGAGATTTTGGAGGAGGAAAAGAAATGATCTATATAAACATTACTGACGAGAGGCCCCCTCCAGAGTGGTGCAGCAAAGCAGATCAACTAACAACAGAATTGAAACAAAAAGCTACTGATGAGGAACGAAAAGATTTCATAAATCATAATAAAACTGTGTGGGCTGAGTTTGAATTGGTTGATTGGCTTCGTAGAAGGTCTCATGGCAAGTGTTGGTACTCAGAATCAAGAGACATTTTCTCTTTTATTGACGTTGATCATTTTCGACCAAAAAATAAAGTAAAAAGAGTGACTGGAACAATTGAACCAATCGGCTATTGGTGGCTTGCTTTTGATTGGAGAAACTATCGTTTATGTGGAAATGTTGGTAATAGACGAAAAGGCATTAAATTTCCATTAAAAGAAGGAAGTCCTGTAGCCTGCAGCCCTGAGCATGATTTAAACGATGAACTCCATTACCTTCTTGATCCTACTGATCCGAATGATCCACCATTGCTGACATTTGATATATCTGGTTTCCCTAGACCGGCTGTTACAGAAGGAACTTGGGAATTTGAAAGGGTTACAAAAACTATTAAAATTCTTCGTCTGGATTATGAACGATTAGTAGATGCTAGAATCATGATCTGGAATATATGCAAAAGGAAAATAGATCAAATATATAATGAAATGCAATATGAGAATGGCTGTATTAGTGTTGGCGCAAAAAATCGGATTAAGGATCTCCAAAAAGAGTTAAGAAATATGGCTTCACCCTCGTCTGAATTATCGGCAACAGCTAAAGCATGTTTACTCAACAGTGAACATATCTGGGCAAGAAATCTAGCTTCAAATTTATAACTTGGTGCGAAAATATGGGTAATGAATCATCAACAATTGTGCAGCGCCTGTGGAATTACTGCAATGTGCTTCGTGATGACGGCGTTAGCTATGGCGATTATGTGGAGCAATTGACCTATCTCTTATTTTTGAAAATGGTTGATGAGCAGACAAAGCCTCCCTTCAACAAGCCCTCCACAATCCCGGCAGAACTTGACTGGAAGAGCCTCCTTTCAAAAGATGGGGATGCACTTGAGGTACATTACCGTCACATCCTTGAAACACTGGGTAAAGGCAAGGGAATGCTTGGTGTCATATTCAGGAAATCACAGAATAAGATCCAGGACCCTGCAAAACTGCGGCGTTTAATCGACTTGATAAACGATGAGACATGGGTGGGGCTTGACATAGATGTAAAAGGCGAAATCTATGAAGGGCTTCTGCAAAAGAACGCAGAAGACATAAAAAGCGGTGCAGGGCAGTATTTTACACCAAGACCACTCATCAAGGCTATGGTCGATGTTATAAAACCTCAGCCTGGCGCGACTATCTGTGACCCTGCCTGTGGAACAGGAGGCTTCATTCTTGCTTCGCATGATTATATCTCAAAACACTTTTCTCTGGATATAGAGCATATGAAGTCGCTCAAGTATAAGACATTCAAAGGATGGGAAATTGTCGATAATACAGCACGCCTGTGCGTCATGAACCTTTATCTTCATGGAATAGGAGGAGAAGAGAGTCCCATTATTGTTGCTGATGCCCTTACTTCTGATCCTGGAGAGCAATTTGATGTGGTGCTCACCAATCCGCCTTTTGGCAAAAAAAGCAGCTATACCATAGTAAATGGAGAAAGCAAAGCTGATAAAGATTCTCAAACTTATGAGCGTCAGGATTTCTGGGCGACTACATCCAACAAGCAATTGAATTTCATACAGCATGTGAAAAACCTGTTGAAGATAAATGGAAAAGCTGCAATTGTTGTACCTGACAATGTACTCTTTGAAGGCGGCGCAGGTGAAACTGTCAGGAGAAAATTGATGCAAGAATGTGATGTTCATACCCTTTTGAGACTTCCAACGGGTGTTTTTTATGCACAGGGAGTGAAGGCAAACGTTCTTTTCTTTGACAGGAAACCAGCTAGCGAAAAACAGTGGACAGAGAAACTCTGGATATACGATTTGAGAACAAATCAGCACTTCACACTCAAGACAAATACCCTGAAATATGAAGACATGGCGGATTTTATCAAATGTTACAACCCACATTCCGTACCTTTACATTTAGAGTTTTCTCTAATTAATTATGCCTCGCAGCGTCTTGATTTTTAAATTTCATAAAATGTTTATAGAATTAATATATTACATTATTTAATGTGTTATC
>JBAQLI010000128.1:0-27204 GCA_049301735.1 Candidatus Methanoperedens sp. | reverse complement strand
ATTGCCCAAAGCAAGTATAATTTATCCCAATTGTGATAAAGAACAATCAATAAATTCAATAAAACTTCCTAATACGGACAATTAATATTGCATTTGTACAATGTCAAATTGTTTTGGGACAGCCTGTAGAGGTAGGTTTAATTATGAAGAATGGATATTTGATTATAATAGTACATATTATAATGCTGATGTTACTCTTTTTGGGAATTTCAGCGACTAACGTTTTGGCTGATGGAACAGAAACTTTAGGTGATCCAATAGGCATATCACTTTCTCCAGGTTCTGGAGTTGTGGTTGCAGGAACCGGTATGGAAACACACTCCGGGGTGATTAATATAAATGTTCCTGGAACTGTAAAACAAGTATTGCTTTACTGGTCAGGTGGAGGCAATAATGCAATTATTGGTGATAATATCATTACGGTAAATGGAACTCAAGTCACAGGGACACTAATTGGAGGACCAAGTTTTTTTTACAATTCACATTATTTTTCAAGCTATCGGAAGGACATAACCGGATTAAATCTTGTAAGTCAGGGACTAAATTCTCTTACAATAGAGGGTATGGACTTTGGGGGTGTTGAAAACAATGGGGCTGGCATACTGGTAATTTATGATAATGGCCTGGGTACTGCTGAAATCAGCCTCAAAGATGGGATCGATTTAGCGTTTATTAATTTCCCTGAACCACGTAAAAGTACAGTTCTCCAGACGTTAAACTTTACTCCGGATACAGTGTCCCGGACAGCTAACCTGGCCATGTTCTTTGGGAGTGTTAAGAACGATGGTGGTCGACCTAATTCCATTGAAGTCGTTACCGGGGGAATAAAAACCGTTTACAGTGATTTACTTGCAAGTATAGACGGACCACAGTGGGATTCCCTGAACTTACCTGTTATTATCCCACCGGGAGCAACGAATTTGACTGCCCAGGCGTTTTCACGGGACGATAATATTTCTGGAACAAATCTTCCTGCTTCATTAACATGGACTGCAGCCAGCCTTTCGATACTCATGACAAATCCAGCGATCACAATTAAGAAATACACTAATGGTAGTGACGCCGATACTGCGCCTGGTCCTTACCTAACAATAGGTAACCCTGTTATATGGACTTATAATGTCACTAATATTGGTAACGTGGATCTGGACAACGTAATTGTTACTGATGACAAAGGTGTTACGGTGACATGTCCGAAGACTACTCTGGCAGTTGGTGAATCAATGACATGCACTGCATCGGGTACGGCTGCGGCAGGCCAGTATGAGAACATTGGTACAGCTAACGGAACAAACGGCAGCAGAACTGTGACTGCGACAGATCCGAGCCATTACTATGGTAAAGCAAAGACATTGGTAACGAGAACACCAGGATACTGGCAGACGCACTATGTGGAGGCAGATAGGGAATGGGCAAAAGTAGTTGCTGCGGGTAATGCCCTGCAATGCGGTGCACCTGAAAACTTCATTGTAAATAATACACCCAGATTGGAAGGTGGGTTCTGGTCCAGCATATCATATGAGACAAATAAACAGAAAAGAACCTCAGTAGATCAAGCAAGGATGCAGCTTGCATTCCAGCTATTGGCGGCCATACTTAACAACCAGGCTTTCGGCAGCGACCCAGGCGGCACAGTTCTTAATGATGCCAGAACAAACTTCTGCGGTACCAATAAGAATGCTATGTTAACGTCCAAATCCCTGCTGGATACCTTTAATAATGGTGGAAGCAACAATCCGTTCCCGACCGGGTACATTAATGGAAAAGCAGATCCAAAAAAATCTCAATCTGTAGCAGCAAAAGTATATTGGAACCAGCCAACTTTGCCCGGAATACCTTAAATTCCATACATTAACAGTATGCCCATAGCATACCGTTTTTTTCTTTTTTAACCTCAAAAACCTCAAAATGTGTCATAATTCATATTTATCTCCCACAGACTCATCTATCCAATTAAGGTAATCTGTCAAACCTTCCTCGATCTTGAACGACACGACACATGGAACTTCATAACTGTGGATCTCTTTTACTCTTTTCTCGATTTCTTTTACTTTATCTGATCTTGTTTTTACGATTATCCCGAATTCGTTTGTTTCATCTATGCTCCCTTTCCATCTGAAAATGGAAGTGATAGGGAAAATATTCGCGCAGGCAGCAAGGCGCTCCTCGACAAGTTTGCGACCGATCATCCTCGCTTCTGCCATATCCCCGGCGGTTATATATATTATTGAAAACATTAAGTCACCCAAAGCTTAATATGTATAATGAGTTTAATAATTTACTGATAATGCTTACGGAGACAAATTTTTGAATTACACTGATCTTTTATTGCCACTGTTCTTAGTCTACTGGCTAATTGTCATAATCCTTAACAGGCGCGGGACACTGGCGAAATATAATATAACTGCGTATGGCCCATTACTGATGATCCGCACAACGAAAGGACAAGAATTCCTTGACAGGCTTGCAGTTCATAAAACATTCTGGAGAACATTTGCAAATATCGGGCTGCCTGCTATGCTTCTCGGTATGCTGATAATGTTTCTACTGATACTGTTCATCGATTACTCACTGATAACATCATTCCAGACGCAGACAGTACCCCAGCCCACCAAATTCAACGAACCCCGCAATATTTTCCTCATCCCCGGAATTAATGAATATATCCCATTTTACTGGGGAGCAATTGCATTGATCGTAACGCTCATGGTACATGAGTTTTCCCATGCGATCCTTTGTAAAGTGGAAGGTATCAAGGTAAAATCCATGGGAATATTGCTGGCTCTTGTCCCTGTGGGTGGTTTTGCGGAACCTGACGAAGAACAATTGCTGGGGAAAAAGGAAGAAAGAACCGATATAGAAAAAGAATCCCAGACTGAAGAATCCCGGGTAAGTATACCCGGAACAGAAGAACCTCCTGAACCGAAGCGAATAGCCACCCGCAGCGAGCGCGTGCGAGTGCTTACAGCAGGAGTAATGGCTAATTTTGTCACGGCAATTATTGCTTTTTTCCTGTTTTTCACATTACTTGGCTCTATTTCAACAGTAGGAGACGTAATGGTTACATCGGTTATCCCGGGCTCTCCTGCGCAACTTGCTGGTGTTAACCAGAGCATGATATTGACAGGAATAAATGATATTAAAGTCAATAATGCATCCGATTTTCTTTCATATGCCAGTACGATCGCACCTGGCAGCAATGTAAAATTAAATCTGGTTGAGAACGGTGTACGAAAAGAAATACATCTGGCTGCAACCGGGAAAAACGTTACGCGTGCAGGTGTAAAGGTATTGACCGTAACAGAAGGTTCGGCTGCCCAGACCGCCGGAATAAAGGAAGGCATGATAATAACCAGGATAGATGATACTGAGATCAAAGAACTTAACGATTTCATCAATTTCATGAATTCCACAAAAGAGGGGCAAAAAATCGATATATATCTACTAAGTAACAGCTCTCTTGATGCTTCGACTGAAGTGTTCAAAGGTGTTGAACTTGGAAAAAATCCATCTCCCATGGGTGTCAATAAAGGTTTCCTTGGTGTATCCTATTCACCTGAACAGGGAGCAGTAAGTTATTCCATCGGGATGGGGATAGGTGAATTCCAGGCAAAAGCATATCTTAATATGTTGAAGAGTATTCCATCGTTAATGACCGGGATATATGGATGGCTAATTATATTTGGCCTTCCAATATTTGGATTTGCCGGTGAGGGATTCCCAGGCTTTAGTGGCATGCTAATGAATTTTTATGAGCCCACAGGCTGGGTAGCAGTGTTCGGTGTAGTTGTGTTCTGGATGTTAAATGCCTTTTTGTGGATCGGATGGATGAATTTCTATGCCGGGCTATTTAACTGCCTTCCTGCAGTACCTCTTGATGGCGGGCATGTGTTCCGTGACGTTATGACTTCATTCCTGACAAAGGTGTTCGGAGATGGCGAGAAAGTGGAACGGCTATCCAATGCGATCGTGCTGGTATTTGCAGTATTGATCCTCTTGTCTTTTGTGTTCGTGACGATAGCACCATATGCAGCGCATGGGTTTTGATATAAACGCAAATCAAGAGCAGATACAGGTAAAATAATTACCTGATCCTCTCTACTATCCCATCAAACCCGCCATCAAAACTCGCAAGATGCGGAATACCCCTGATTTTCATTAACTCTATCGTGGAACAATCCGTAAAACTCAACTTTTTATCTGCATATTTCACAAAACTATTCCAGCTTTTCTCCAGTATATCCTCATCCACAAAAATGAGATTAATAAACCGCACAATATCTTTGTCTCCATTTCCGAGTATCAGATCCCTGACTCTTATCGCTTTAGTGATATCCCCTGTTTTGTAAAGTATAAATGTCATCAACTCATCAAAAACCATGTCTGATGTAAATGCCGCGCCATATTTATTTGTCAGAATTTCTTCAACAATATGAGTGGCCGGGATATGATGCTCATCCCTCTTGTTAACATATGCGATGAATATTCCGGTATCTATGAAAACACTCATTTTCCGGCCCCATAAACTACCATATCGATCTCTTTTTCAGTCGTAATGACGCCCCAATCGCCCTGGAGACTTTTTATTTTCTTCATCTCTTTTTCAGAAAGCGGAAGTTTAAGAAGCCTGGCAAAAAAATTCTCTTTTTTTGATCGTGTAAACTCTATGATACTGGAGAACAACTCCTGCTGGTTTATCTTTTTACCGCTCATGAGCGTTAATTCTGCTTGAAGCATATCGAATATATGCTTATCTTTTTCGTGTACTTTGATATTTTCTGGCATATATTAAAAGATAACTTTATCTTTTATATACTTTTCTTCCAACGAAAAGGCTAAAAGCAATCAAATAGTTCCAGAGCTTCAATGATCCCTATTCTTCTGGCATTCTTTGCAGGCCTCGGATAATATTATAGACGGGGTCGGGATAGCAGTTGCTTATCTAATAAATCCTGCAGCAACTCCAATATTGTTCATACTTTATATTTTATATATATTAATACCGTTGTGATAATGACCAAAGCTAATATGATTATAAAGGATAGATGGTTACCTTCGATTGTGAAGCCGAAAATCCCGTTATCGCCTTCTTCTTCAGACTCGCCCGGCAGTCCTACTGCGTCTGAAAAACGTTCTTCTATCCCTTTATCTCCTGTTATACTATAGACGAAAAGGCTCAAGGCCACAAATATGAGCACGATAGTCCCGAATATAATGATCCCCTTTTTATTACTTTGCTGTTGCTGCAACTGGAGTCACCTCCCTGAGCATGTCAGGCCTGACCCTCATAATATACGACACCACATATCCCGTGATAAAGGCCTCTATGATTGCAATGCCCATGTTGACGGCAGCGATGAGCGAGAGGTCATAGAGCGTGATCGGCTGACTAACGCCCTGTATTCCCGATATGAGAATTACCAATATCATCGCAATGTTGCCTAAAAGGAGTCCGGCTATCGTTCCAATGCCGGCTTT
Source organism: Candidatus Methanoperedens sp. (assembly GCA_049301735.1). GTDB lineage: Archaea > Halobacteriota > Methanosarcinia > Methanosarcinales > Methanoperedenaceae > Methanoperedens. The sequence goes on along the minus strand of JBAQLI010000128.1, from coordinate 21,726 downwards.
GGAGAACGTATCAAGATTAATCTTTCCAAGCGCCTTATATATGCCGTATGCAACCGAAACTTCGGCCATGTTGACGAGTACGTTCGCACCTACCATGCCCCATCCGCCATGACCGATCGCGGCTGATAATATATTTACGATGAGCACAACGATGCCGCCAATCACTGGTCCGGCAAGTATACCTACAAGGGGTGTCATGTTCATATGTACTCCGCCAAATAAGGGGATGTTGACCTGGAATATTGCAAAAGAAGCGGCCGTTAACATCGCGGCCAACGTTATTGTTCTATTATCTATTTTCTTAACTTTCTTCAGCCAATACAGGCATAAGCCTAAAATTATAATGGCTAAAATCCACCATGTAAGAATCCATTGTATAGAAAATGCTCCATCCGGGAGATGTATATGTGCCATGTTACCTCTTAAGCCGAGAAACGACCTCAACAATTATAAATGTTTGGGTATGCCCCAAACTTCATAACCCAAAAGAATCTTATCTTTTAATTTTGCCTTATCATTGGAGCTATGGTTTTGACCAGTTCATCGGCGGTTATCGGGTAATTTTCCATAACAATGCCCAGGTTCTTTGTTATTCCCTCATATATTTGTACGACTTTTGGTTGCCTTAGCCCTGACATTTCTATGAGATTTTTATCATAGAATATCGATGAAGGCTTGCCCTCAGCGATAATGGAGCCATCCTTCACAATGCAAACACGGTCTGAAATCCTTGCTGCCATATCCAGGTCATGGGTTGCTATAACGATGCTGATTCCGTGGTTATTTTTCAGGTTAAGGATGATATTTTCTACCATTTCGGCGTGTAATGGATCAAGGTCAGATGTAGGCTCGTCCATCGCGATTATCCTGGGTTTCATGGCAAGAACGCCGGCAATGCAAACCAACCTTTTTTGACCACCGCTCAGATAGCTTGGCATTTTATCGGACAGGTTTTCGGCACCGACTGCTTTTAATGCACCCATGGCTTCCGTCCTTGCCTGTTCTATGCTCATGCCCATGTTTATGGGGCCAAACATCACATCATCTAATACAGTGGGAGCAAACAACTGGTCATCCGACCTCTGGAACACTATGCCAACATCTCTCCAGATATCTATGTGACTCAAATCGAGCTTTTTACCCATGACTGTGACGTTACCGCTGCTCGGTCGCAGCAATCCGTTCAGATGCTCAAGGAGCGTGGATTTGCCAGAACCGTTTGGTCCGCATAAAGCCACGATCTCTTTTTCAAGCACCCTGAAACACATTTCATGTATACCCAGACTCCCATCAGGATATATGTGGCTTGCACAATCCACGTGTATAAGCTCCTTGACTTCGTGCGTACAAGAATTACAAACCTGTTCATTATGAATTTGTTGTAAGGTTTTCAATCAGATCACTCTTTAAAACGGTAATTTAACGAACCATGTCAGATATATCGCCATAGTCGCTGCCACAAACATTGTGAAGTATTCACCAAAGCCTATTCCTGGTATTCTGGTCGCTGCAACGTATTTACCATTAAATCCTCTTGCTTCCATGGCCTTATTGATCCTGTCCGCCCTATCGTAAGACCGTATCATGGTCAGAGCAAACACTTCGGCAAACATCTTACTCTGCCTGCGCGCGCTTTTTAGAAGCCCTCCTCCCCTTGACCTAAGGGCTTTAATCATGGATTCGACCATCTTCAAAGTGATAAAGATAAATCGGTACGACATGAGAAATATCTGGTCGATCGGAGAGGGAAATACCCGATATATCATGGCAGAGAAATAATTGTACTTCGTGGTCATTAGGAAAAATAATGAATAGGTCACAGATGCCAACGATTTAAACACAAGTGTAAGCAGCAATAGCAGTCCGTTATCTGTGAGGGTGAGCGAAAAGTATGGCACACTCAGGGAAAATATTGGATTCCCCGGTTCATTCCACATTAATATTAGCACCAACGATAGGACAAATATAAAGGGCATCGCATACCATTGGAACAATTTTTTAATGGGCAGGCCTGATAAACAGTATAATGCTAAAACTATCAGGTAAAGGCACATGGCCAATATGAGACTTTTATCGAGCGAAACAAAAAGTATGATAAGCACAAGCATTAACCCTTTTGTCCAGGGGCTGATCCTGGAGAACAATGTAGTGCCCTTTTCACTGTAAAATGTGATAAGGTCAAGGTCTGGTATATGGGGGGATAGTTCGCTCATCCGATAATGCCCCAATGATTATCATCAGGACAGCAGCAGCACGTATCGTGTTTGATCCTGCCGCAGATTCCCACGTTCGGATGCCCCAGTGAATTACATATCTTATCGACCACATCCTTGGATACGAGCCCTTCGAACTTCAAAGCCTCGCCGCAAGCTTCCTGTGCTGTAAGGCCATAATGCGAGAGCATTAATTCTATGATCCTGTGCCGCCTGACCAGAAATTCAGCAAACTCCCTACCCTTTGGAGTCAATTTGACTCCCCTGTACGGAATATGCTTGATAAGGTCGGTTGATGACATCTCCTGGATGGTCTTAGTTATAGTCGAAGGATCAAGTTTAAAATGCTCCGAGATATCAGTCGTGTGTACGATACCATCCTTTTCCAGTATGTACTTCAAATATTCGCCTTTCTTCGGGCTTAATTCAAAACCATCAATATCTTTCATATGATAAAATACGTTTATGTAGAATAAATAAGTTTTGGGCATGCCCCAAACTTGAAATTGTAAAACTCATTTTCCTGTTAATCTCATTACTACCAGGCTTGCTTCATACAGTATTATAAACGGAAGCGCGACCATGACCTGGGTGAACATGGTGGGGTCGGGTGTGACCCAGGCTGCGATTATCAGAAGTATGATGTATGCATGCTTCCTGTAATGAGCAAGCGTCTTCCTGGATGTAACCCCAAGATGGACAAGAAAAGTCAATATCACGGGTAATTCAAAAGCAATTCCAAGGATCACTGTGGTCATTACAATAAAAGAAATGAATTCATAAATTGAAAACGTCGCGTTTATCCCCAGGTTCATGGCATCCTGATAAAGGAAACTCAGGAAAAATGGTAGCATATACAAATATGCATATCCTGCGCCAATCAAGAACAAAGCTATTGAAGCAATTATTGTTAAAATAATAAGTAATTTTTTTTCATGTATAAATGGAAGATCGGTTAACCTGCCTTTTGCTCCCTTGTAGACATAATACAGTATGAGAGGGGAGACTACCAGAACACCGAATATAAGGGACATCTTGAATTCAAGCATAATTACTTCCATCGGTGTCAGGTAAATAATATTCGGTTTATATAAATAAAGGTTCTGGGAAATGTTCAAAATATCATTGGAGACCCTTGTAAGGTTCTGGGCAATTATGGAATTATTCCCCGAAATAATAGAATTATTATCAGCAAGCCTGTTTGATATCGATGCAAGATCATTGGAAATATCAAGCAATTGTTTAGCAGAATCCGGTCTATCCGGAATGTTCAAACGCCAGAACATATCTGTTTCTATTTTTTTAATTACCTCTCCCATATATGAAAAAGATAGAAGCGCTCCTGCTCCAAAAACAGCGACAATATAAATTAATTTTTTTTTAATATGAGAAATTATTGAAAAAATCCCTTCAAAAGTCATTTTAGGTCCCTATCTGTAATGGTTCTGTTATCTTTTTCAAAGTTGCGATTGCCGATAGCGCTGCCAGAAGACTTGTCCTTGGATTATCATGTGACGGGACATTTTCTATGCGGGATGTGAACATTCCAAAATCCCCGATAACTGTAATTTCATGAATGTTCCTTGAAGCTTCAGGATCAACAAAAACTTTCACATGTGTTTTTTCAGCTCCGATCCCTGCAAGGCTCAATGAGGCGGCTACATTGACATTTGCCGGGAATGACCTGACTGCTTCTTTTGCATTTCCTTCAAATATCAGGGTCTTTTCGTAAAAAGAACCAAGATCAATATTGTTTTCAACAATAAAAGGTGCGCCACTTAATCCTTTCGGGTTTTTTGTGGTTGAAAGAATAACTTTATCTATTGTTGCTATTGATGCTGATTTTAAACCGTCGATCCCGGCTATGGCTCCTGAAGGTACATAAATCCTGCAATCATTTTTCCTGGCAGCCAGAATGAATTCTTTTAACAAATCCGGGTCCATGAGAGCGCCTACACTCATAACCATGAGGTCTTTTCCCCGTTCCAGGACCGAAAGCCCAAGTTCTCCCACTGCGGCCTGGGAAGCGCATTCCACGACGATATCTGCTTTTGATATTAATTCCAGGGGTTGGGCGATCACAGGTTTATTTTCAAGTGACTTGAACAAATTCTCACAATGTTCACTACTCCTGTCATAAATTGCTACAAGTCGTGCATTTATATTCCCGGTGTCTATGGCCTTACATATCCTGGCACCTATTGCACCGCAGCCGATAACTCCTATTTTAAGCATATATTCCCTGATATGTTTCCTGATAATTTAACAGTAGCCTATAAGTCATCTCTGGATAATTAATTAGAGGGATTTGATTATGCTATTAACTGAACTGGAACGTTTTGTTGAAGAAGATATCGGCTATGATGATGTTTCATGCAATATAATTCCAGATTGCAGGGTCAACGCAGAAGTTATCACTAAGGAATTCGGTATTGTTGCAGGATTATCTGAAGCCACGCAGATCTTTGAATATTTTGAAGTTTTTCCGGCTACGGATTTCCAGGATGGGGATATGGTAAAAGAAAACGATATCATTTTCAGTCTCGATGGCGGGGCAAGATCAATACTCAGGGCAGAAAGGCTTGCATTGAATTTTCTGGGAAGAATGAGTGGTATCGCAACCCTTACGCGTGAGTATATGGAAAGAGCTGGCGGGCCAAGGATCGCAGGTACCAGGAAAACAACACCCGGATTTCGAAAATTTGAAAAAAAAGCAATAATTGCGGGGGGCGGAGATCCTCACAGGTTCAATCTTTCAGATGCTATCATGATAAAAGATAACCATATCGCTGTGATCGGGCTTGAAAAAACCATAATAGCAGCTAAAAGAGAAGCAAGTTTCACGAAGAAAATAGAAGTTGAAGTGGAAACAGTAGATGATGCAGTGCGCGCGGCAAAAATGGGTGTGGATATCATAATGTTCGATAACATGACAGTGAAAGACATCCAAAAGGCGGTAAAAATACTTGAAGAAAAAGGGCTCAGGGATAATATCACACTTGAAGCATCAGGCGGCATATCCATTGAAAACGTGGATAAGTATGCAAGGACAACGGTCGATGTTATTTCGATCGGGGCGCTAACACATTCATCGAACTGGCTTGATATCAGCCTTCGAATTAATCCAGATATACGGGATTCAGGAACTTTATAGGAAAGAATAAAATACTGTTGAGGATATCTAAGGCCATGCACCTGCGGGGTCGTAGGGTAGCCTGGTCCATCCTTCATGCTTGGGGTGCATGAGACCTGAGTTCAAATCTCAGCGACCCCATAATAATGCACATGATAATACCTGCAAATATTGCCTCATGAACAACCCATTTATATGGAAAGAACAACATGGGAGCAAATGACTACAGTTGAACTTTATTATTCTGACACCTGCTCAACCTGCCATCAAGTCAGGGCTCTTTTAATGGAAACGCTTCCAAAAACCATGAAATTCAAAGAGATTAACATATCCTACCCTGAAGGAAAGCAGAGGGCATCCGAACTGAATATTATGTCAGTGCCAACAGTAGCTATCGATGAGGATGTTGTTTTTGTTGGAAGAGTTTCAAAAGAAGAACTCTTAAAAGAGTTATCTTTGAGAGAATAATATTTTTTCCTATACTGATTTTTTTTCAATTAATTCAAAAAAAAAACAGAAAGATATATTTAGTATGAGCATAATCATACTCATAACTAAAAACAGTGCGGTATAGGAAAAAATATGGATGGTAAAAAAATGAGGCGAAGCAGAATCGATATTGTTGTTGAAATATTGGACGTAGCGAAAAACGGAGTAAACAAAACGGCTATCGTTTATAGGTCAAATATTAATTTCACGCTGGCAGGGAAATATCTTAACCTGTTGGAAAAACAAGAGCTCCTTGAGAACAAATCTGACAAATATATTACAACAGATAAAGGAAAGGTATTTTTACAAAAAGCTAAAGAATTAACTCTGCAACTGGAAGCTCCAATAAAGGAGGCTAAAGAAATGATGCCGTGGTTAGAAGTATCTCAGAAGGCTAAAATGAAATCTCAGGCGAATGGAGCTATATACCTGTGAAAGCTTTCTTATCCGATCTGGAAGCACCTCATGGAAATTGAACCATATTGAAATCCTTCATAAGTAAATTTTAATGGGTCATTTTCTTCTTGTAAACCTAATACATATATCATTGGTAAATAATGGTCAAGTGTTGGGACTGCCAGGTATGAACTATTTATATTTTGATATTCAATGAGTTTTTCGTGGTTCATATTTATAAGATCTGATTTTGCTTCTTCATCGAATTCTACAGCCCAATCAAAAGGTGTTGCATCAATATTTCGAAAATCAAGAATTCCAAGGTTATGAACAATATTGCCACTACCTATGATAAGAACTCCTTTTTTCCTCAAAAAAGCAAGCTCTGACGCCAGATCATAATGATATTGTATCGGCTTTGGATGCCATTCATTAAATGTATAATCAAGGCTCATCTCAAAAACCGGAATATCCGCTCCGGGATATATGTGCTTTAAAATTGCCCATGAAGCATGATCCAATCCCCATTCATTGTTACATTTGATCCGGGTTTTTTGTACTGATCTTATCAAATACCTTGCACCATCTGCGCAACCCGGGCATGGATATTCTATTTCATATAATTCTTCGGGAAATCCATAAAAATCATAAATTGTCTTTGGTTTCTCCATACATGTGACGTATGTCCCATTTGTTAGCCAGTGTGCTGAAATGACCAGTATGGCTCTTGGTTTTGGCAAATTTTTTCCTAATTTTATAAGACTGCTCGTAAAGTCGTTTTTTAAAATCATGTTCATGGGTGAACCATGACCTATGAACAATACAGGCATTTTCCTGCCATTAGTTTTTTCTATTATCGTCACCCTCTTTTAATTGATCTCCAATTTTAAACCACATCATCCCTTCTTTAGCTTATCAAAATATTTTTTTCGAAAACTTGCTAATTTTGGCGTGATCACTACCCGACAGTACATCTGATCGGAGTTTCGCCGGAGGTATTCCTGGTGATACTTCTCGGCCGGGTAGAACACCGTGAACGGTATGAGCTCAGTCATGATCGGGGCATCCCATATTTTTTCCAGATCGATCTTTGCTATCATATCTCTTGCAACCTTTTCTTGTTCTTTTGTGTGGTAAAAAATTACTGAGCGATATTGAGTACCCACATCTGCACCCTGTCGATTGAGCGTTGTCGGATCATGAATGATGAAGAATACTTCCAGAAGTTCCTTAAATGAGATGATCATCGGGTCAAATGTGATCTGAACCACCTCAGCGTGGCCTGTCGTTCCTGTACAGATTTCTTGATAGGACGGATTGGGCACATCTCCACCTGAGTAGCCGGAAACCACCTTCTCTACCCCATGAAGTTCGCCAAAAATTGCTTCCAGGCACCAGAAGCATCCTCCACCGATCGTTGCGATTTCTTGAACCATTTACTAAATTTCAATAGGATTGAATATTTAATAAGTTTGTGGTTATCATCTATACGTGTGGTTATCATCTATACGATTTCAATATTTCAATACCTTTTCTTGGAAGTTCGAGCAGGCTTTTCTTAAGATCGTCTCTATCATTTAATATTTGTTTTCCTGTTGATGCGGTCAAATGCTCTGTATGTACTTCCTGCGCACTTCTTTTAAAATCGTTATGAAAGTAAGTATTTATGATCAGGTCACTCAAATCGAGTTTCTCATCAAATGCCGGTTCTTTTTCAAATAATGCAGGAACTGTGATCAGTTTTTTTCCTTCACAAGTCTTCGATATAAAACAAAAAATAGTCCTTCCGATATAGTTCTTTGCAGCCGCAGCCGCAAGCCTCCCGGTTAAACCGCTTCCCTTTACTCCATTTATCAACAACCCGCAATATCCAATTTCCCCACCCTTTATGAAATACCTGGCATTGAGAGCCAATTCCACATGCATTATGGGAACTTTGACCTCGGAATGCTCTTTATCAACTGAAAGTTCCTCAAAACCATTTAAGGTATCCATGAATAATCGTTGTATTGGAAGTTACGGACTGATCTTTTCAAGTCTCATCCTGAACTCTTTCCTGTGCCTTTTTTCTTCATCGAGTATATGCTTTAACACGCCAATAACTTCCTGATCATCAATACTTTCAATCTGATGTTTGTATATTTCGATGGTTTCAGTCTCAAGTGCGATCTGCTTTTTGAGTTGTCCATAAAGGTCATCCCCGCCAAAATCAAGTTCTTTATGTTCCATACAGGGCTTTCCACCCCGTTTTACGATCAGTTCGGCAAGCCAGTTCATATGCCTCATTTCATCCACAGATATCGCTTCGGTCACCCTGCTGGGATCGCATTTGGGTATGATAAAAGCATTTCTTACATAGATCAATGTGGCTTCAATTTCCCTTACGAAATCTTCATTCAATAAACGGATTATTTCATCGACTTCCAGATCAAGTCCTCCCAAATTATAGAAGATTGAACAACATAAGAGTATTTATCTTTAATTAAATACCACTGTTTTTATATCCGGCAGGTATATTCCAGCCTATGTTTGAATCCCTTGAAAGCATGCTGCTTAATTATGGTTATCAGGGTCTTTTCCTTGCAAGTTTCCTGGCATCGACTATTCTTCCTTTCGGAAGCGAAGGTATCCTGATTTATCTTGTTCAGAAGAAATTCAACATACCTGCATTGGTATTGGTAGCATCAGTTGGTAATTTTCTTGGAGCCTGTACAAGCTATTACATAGGTTTTAAGGGAAGAATACTTGTCGAAAAATACCTGAGGTTTGATCCGAAAGAACTTGAAAAGGGAGAAAAAATTTTCACTAAATATGGCTCATTTGTATTGTTATTTACATGGCTTCCTTTCATAGGAGATGCAATTACAGTCGTTGGCGGATTATTGCACCTGAATTTCAAGATTTTTTCGGTCCTTGTATTTACGGGCAAATTCCTTCGCTATCTGGCAGTAGCATATATTACAGCGTCTGTTTTTATGGTATGATCTCACACCCATTGTTGAATTCCGGATAATCAAAATCCGATTTTTCAATAACCCCAGCATAAATAAGCTCTTGAATTTGCGGCACAGCATCCTGTAATTCCTTTACCAGGTATCGGACGGTGCTGCATATCATTTCATATCCGTTTTCTCTTAGCAGTTGCTGCGACCGGTTAACAAAAAGGCATCTACCTGCGCAAATCCGAAAAATATCGCATGATATGCAGGGTTCACCAACTTTTGCTTTACCAGGAAGAGATGACGGGACATCATCGTATATTGATCCTATGACTGAAAAGTCAAAATCAATTGAAACCGGACAGGCAGAAACCCTGCCATCTGGCATTATTGTAAAAAAATCTGTTCCGGAACCGCATCGAAGGTGTGAGTCCGTACCATTAAGAAGAGAATTTATCACACCGATAAATGGTACGATCCCGGAAACTTTACCAGTTCGCTCCATCTCGGAGATCCACCATTTAATAAGTGAAGATATCCCGGAATTATAAGAGTCGATCCACTCCGGAAGGCCGGGCACTGTATGTTCCCATGCTTCCCAGAACATTTCAAAATCAAGCTGCCAGTGAACATGGTCAAAACCCGGCTGGGTAAGAAGATGCATGACATTTTCATAAATATCAGTCCCCTGAGCCACAGTCATCCTGGCGACAAGGTCTCCTGCAAATTCCCTTTGCCTGATCATCTTTATATTATCCATGATCCTGTCATAGACTCCTATCCCACGCGCCCTGTCTGTCACATCCCTTGTCCCATCTATCGATACCAGGATCGAATGGAACTTTTTTAAATAATGAGATTTTAGTTTATTAAGGAGAAGACCATTAGTCTGGATAACAAATCTTGCGGACAATGAATCCATGATCTGTTCCATAGTTCCAATGCGAAGGAGAGGTTCACCCCCATAGAATTCAAGTATTGGTTCTTCATCAAGAGAGATGAACTTTTTAAGATCATCTATTGAGTACTGGATCTCCCTGGGTAATGAATCGCTTCCCCCTCCGCAATATTCGCATTTGAGGTTGCATTCTTTGGTCAGGATTATATGGTAATGCATGGATATTCTTGATTATCCACTCAAAAGATAGCTCTTATGCCTTTCAAACTTTAAAATTATTAAAAAAGAAAAGAATTTCCCAAATGGGGATTTTTTATTTAGTCAATTCCTTCAAGCGCTTTATGCTTGCCATCATTGCCTGTGATTCTTTTTTCTTCTGTGTTTCAAGATGTTCAATGATGGCTTCAATATCTGTTTTTAGTTGATATATCTTATATGGTCTGCCTTTTCCAGGTTTTTTCTCCTCTCTTTCTGCTATCCAGCCCAGTTCTTCAAGCTCGCGCATAGCTATGCTGACCTCGGGTTGTCTAAGATCGGAGCCCATTTCAAGATCTCTGGAAGTTACATCCTTAACGTTTTTCAAATAAGTAAGTACTTTTGCAACATTTCTTTTTAATCCCAGCTCAATAAGTGTATCGGCAAATTCTTCATCCGCTTTGTCAAGAACATTAACTGAAAGACTTTTCATAACATTTCACCTTGTCTTTAAATGTAGTCATTAAATATAAATCTTCCGTTTAAATATATTGTATATAAGAAAAGTATTTATTATTAAAAGCCGCAAAAAAAAAGTCGACTCACTATGGGCAGACTCATCGGTACAAGTATATAATGATCATAATTATATACATCATATTTAAGTAAGAGCAAAAAAAGTCAATTTAATTTTATACTACAATTTTTTATAAAAAATATATTATGTAAAAACAAAAGTCCTTATGCAACATTGATATGCCTGTAAAGAGTATCCCTCTGTTGTGGCAATCTGTTCATTTGTTTTATCAATACCTCAAACTCAGAAGGCGCCATATACTCACCACTTGTAGACCCGGCGCTTTTTGATATCTGTTCTTCCATCAATGTCCCGCCAAGGTCGTTCGCTCCGCATGTCAGGGCTCTTTGTGCAAGTTCCCTGCCAAGTTTTACCCAGCTTGCCTGTATATTCCTGACAGATGGATAAAGAATTACCCTGGCAAGGGCGTGTAGTTTCAAATCTTCAATTCCCCTGGAAACGCTTTTGCCCATCCCAAGTATGTTATTTGAAGGCATGAAAGGAAGCGGCACAAATTCAGTGAAACCGCCTGTTTTTTTCTGGATATCCCTTATCAACATTATATGTTCGATCCGTTCCTGCAATGTCTCAATATGCCCGTACATTATTGTTGCAGTGGTAGGTATCCCTGAATTATGGGCGGTCTTTATGACATCTATCCATTCATGCGCTGTAAGTTTATCAGGGCAGATTTTTTCCCTTATACTGTCAACGAGTATTTCGGCGGCCGTGCCGGGCATCGAGCCAAGACCCGATCTTTTTAAATTTGAAATTGTTTCCTTATAACTCATATTGCTATTTTGCGAAGCATGATAAACTTCCATTGGAGAAAAAGCATGGATATGCATATCCGGGAATTCATTCTTAATATTCTCAAGTATGTTGCAGTAATTAAAAACATCCCAATCAGGAAGAAGTCCTCCCTGGATGCATAATTCAGTAGCATTGATCTTTGCAGCTTCTCTTGTCTTTTCAAGAATTTCAGAAATCGACATGACATACCCTTCTTCTTTCTTGAATGCGCAGAATTTGCATGTACCGATGCACATATTTGTAAAATTTATATTCCTGTTAATGACATAGGTAACTCTATCTCCCGCGGTTTTTTTCCGAAGTTTGTCAGCAAGGGAAAATAAAATATCCGGATTATTTAAAAGCGTAAATGCATCATCAATTGTGCAGTTTCCTGCCTCGATGCGTTCTGTGCTGTCATCACAAATCTTTCGTAATTCCTGTTTGGTCTGCAATTTTTGAATATTACCACCAGAATTTGCAGTTTTAATGAGATACTTACTTATAAGTTTTCCGAAATCCTTCTGCATCAGAAAGACGGCTCAATAGATCCTTGATCTCTTCACTGTACCATCTTTTTTTTACATATCCGGGATATATGGGCAGGCGTTCCCGAAGGGGAACATCCACCATTGTCTGTAATTCAAGAAAATTCGGCCATGGCGCCTCAGGATTAATAAAATCGATGGTTTCCGGCGATATCCCACCAAGATCGCCTGCGCCACATTTCACCAGGTCCCGCGGAGGAATAAGATTGGGCGGCACCTGTATGGTTATTTCCAAAGGGAGTAGCTCACGTGCCATCTTTACCGTCCGTATCATCTCATCTAATCCCGGAGCAGCACATGTTGCCATTTTGGTTCCCGGTTTGGGGATAAAATTCTGGATTATGACTTCCTGGATATGCCCGAATTCTTCATGTAAGTCTTTTATTTTACTGATCGAGCACACCCGTTCTTCCCATGTTTCACCTATCCCCACCAGTATCCCTGTCGTGAACGGGATTTTGAGCTCTCCTGCATATTCAATGGTCTTAATGCGAGATCCGGGATTCTTTCCGGCAGATCCAACATGTCCTTTGATATCAGCAAGGGTCTCAAGCATCAGTCCCATGCTTGCATTATATGGTTTTAATTTTTCAAATTCCGACTTTCCAAGTATGCCGGGATTGCTGTGAGGTAAAAGGCCAAGATTGATCGAAAGCTTGCACAGGTCCAGAAGATAATCGATTATATTCTCATAACCAAATTCCAAAAGCCATTTCCTGAATCCCGGAACTTCCTCAGGACGCTCCCCAAATGTGAAAAGCGCCTCAGAGCACCCGGCGCGCGCGCCTTTTAAAAGTATATCCTTAACTTCGTCGGGTGAGAGAAGTTTTGCTTCGGGATGGTACATCTCGCGCCTGAATCCGCAATATCCGCATTTGTTCCTGCAGACATTAGTGAGAGGAATGAATACGTTTCGCGAGAAAGTGACAAAGGACATGGACAATAATTGAAAGGGATTATACATAATTATGCCGAATAGGCGTTAGTTTAAAGTAACCCAAGAGATATTTAACGTCACTTCCCTTGTGCGGGGATAACCAAGCGGCCAAAGGTGCAGGACTTAAGATCCTGTCTCGCAGGAGTTCGTGGGTTCAAATCCCATTCCCCGCATAATGATTTTTATAAAACCATCAGGAACACCAGATGAATTTATTTAATTATAGCGCCAACACTGATGCGCCCATCCATCCGCCGCCCCTGCATCCCTGACAGCACGATAAATTGGGAGATGGGGCGAAGAACATACATTTCGTACGCATAACTATTTTAAATTTTAATATAATTTTCTTAAGCAGGATGATTAAATGGACAGGTTGATTTGTGTGGGAGTGTTATGGAAAAAAGTTATTCAACCTGCCCTCAGTATGTTGTATGATCATCATCATACTTATATCTTACGATTGAGTTCTTATTAATGGGAAATGATACCTTCGTCAAGCATAGAACCTCCTTAGAAATTCTACAATTTTCTCAAAAATACTTTTTTCCGGTTCTTTTGTAACAGTCTCCTGGTTATGTACTGCTACCCAACCACCACTAGATATTTGAGTATTAAGATCTGGTGTTTCAGTAGGTTTTGGCGTGGCAACCTCTATTGGTTGTGTTTCAGTAGGTACATAGTATACTCTTTCAATAGTATAGTCTGCTCTAGTATTTTTTGGTGCTGCTGGAATACTGGTAACAACCGGAATATTAGTAACTGCTGGAATACCAGTAGCAACCGGAGGATTAGTGATTATTGGTATTATCCCAAAATAATCTGATAGTGTACGTACATCAACATTTTTACTCTTTAGATAATTGCTGACCTTCTGAAAATCTGATGTCGTGAATTCTGTTTCTGCATTTGTAACATTTGCAGACAGGGTATCTACTATCTTGTGGAATGCTAATATCAATAATCCATTGGATGCAATTGTATTATCGATTTGATTTATAATTGTAGTATCATTGTCCTGTCCACCTATAACCTCATAGCTCTTAAGGCTAAATATATCCGGACTACTTAAATTATAATGCATATTGTTTGAAGCTTCAATTGTTCTTGCTGCAACATACCCATTGGCTTTTAATGCTGCTATTACGTTAGAGTTATAGTCTCCATACGGGTACGCCAACAACATCGCACCTCTTGGATATCCATTTGCATTCAACCAGTCCCTGCTTGCAGCCAATTCATAATTTAATGTTGTATTATTCGCTGTTGTGAGAGCTATATGCGAGTATGTATGGCTTGATATATCCCAGCCTGCCCCATATAATATGTTTAATTGTGACCTTTGCGTAAAGTCTGACCATCCTCCTAATATTGGGTCAATAATGACAAAGTCTACACCCTTTTGATTGTTAGCTTGCATTATTGGATACGCCTTATTATAAACAGACAACCATCCATCATCAAATGTTATTATCACTGTTGGTCTTTCTGCTGCTCCTATCATAGTTAAAACCATTAAACAAATCGTAATTTCTATTAATATTTTTGTTTTACTCATAGACCCACCTATTTTTATTTTAATATTTTAATGTTCGCGTTCAATTCCAGGCAATCTGAGATTGAGTAATTATTTCTGTCCATGGACCATTTGGCACATTCCTGGATTCGATAAATTGCCAATCTATCTTGTCTATATCTTCCAATCCTAAATAATCTCGGACCGCAGGTGAAACATCTAATCCAGCATTATCATTTATATCATTTTTTGGTTTACTATTGCCAAAAACATAGTCAATATCATCAATTTCAAATGGACCTACATCCTCCCATTGTGCATAAGCAGTTTTATCGCCTTTAGTTATCTTTATCCATTTATTTTTGCAAATTGGTTCGCAAAACGACTCTTTCGATTTGTTACTGCCATTTATACCAAAATCATTATAAGGTAACGCAAAATAAAACGGATTTTCCTTCGGAATAAAATTTCCTGGATAGAAAACTTTTCTATCATAAGGATCGTCTATTCCACCAAAATGATCTTTCCAATTACTATCCCATGCACTCTGACTGTTTTGGATATAATTATTTTCATCAGTTGCATCTTCTCCGATCCAAAAAATTGTTACAGTAATATCCTTGTGCAAGGGATACTGATTGCTGCTCTTGTCCACACATCCGCTTAGAATCACTAAAAGAAAAAGGAATAGATAGACCGGTCGCATTTTTACTCCTCTTTTCGAACAATATCGCTAAAGAGATTTTCTTGGCGATAATTATATACTCTACCGCAATCGCCTCTCACGAACGTCAAGAAGAATCCGAATTCCATTGAGTAGACTTCATCTCCCAAAGTTATCACCTCATGCATCAACCTTGATAATAGTGATGTTTATTAATACTTGTGCTGTAAAAAAAGGAGATGGACCAAAAGCGCTTGAATATTTATCAGAACCATTAAAAGATACTGTTTCGGGTTATCCGGGTATACGCATGTTTAATCATTTCAGCGACTTCATAAAAACCCATTCACCCTGCACCTTCGCATCCCCGGCGGCGCACAATAGATTTATAAAACTCTGAAGAATATAAGAACTCAGAGTAGCATTTTGCAGATTAAAATTCGAAACTTTCTAACAGGAAATAATACAAAGGAAATAAATAAAAATTTTTCGAAGAAAATCCTGCGCCTGAATCGAAATGCACATACCCAGCAAACAGATATAAATACTAAATCCCAATCCGAATGGTCTATTATATCAGTGCCAACACCGATGCGCTCCGAACCCTTAACAATTTTATTTCATTTTCTTGAGGGTGGCAAAAGGAGTTTCACCACCCTTATTGTAATTATTCCACACCTATCGAATTATCCAATAATCAAAATGTATTTTAAAGCATATATAGGTGCTTTAATATTTTTATGCTCAGTATAATAGTTATTATGCTCATTTTATATTATGGAAATGTATTTATTACATGATAATTATGATTATTATATACAGGCGTTTTTGCCATTCCCATCAACACATCTCGCCTGCTCTATCCAATCAATAAATCCTCTGGAATTAATAATAACTAAATATCAGTCCGAAAGAAAAGAAGAAGATAATTATGACCCAAACAAAGAAAAGCATGATACGAGAGAAATCTGAGCGGACGACTAATGAACCGGAACACAAAGACGGCATATCGAACATTGAAACAACAATAATAAAAGAACCAGTAATAGGTTTCATAGTTTCGGCAGCTGAAAGAGACGACGGCTCTAAATTTCTGTGGGTCACCCCGATATCATTGAACTGGGAAGGTTTGCTCAATGATGAAGACCTGGATGCTCTTGTTTCTAAGGCATCGGTGCTTGGTGTTTTACCTGCACCAGTCGAATCATATAAAGTATTTGGGTCAGATGCCCGGGATGATGAGCTAAAAGCGCTTGGGTTTGAATTCAAAGGATGTTATCATCCTGAGTGGACAAAAGAATTCAAAGATAAGTTAAATCTGGATTGAAAATAAAGAGTTTATGACTGTTTTCCATTGTCTCAGATTACTACCATAGGTACGAAAAAAGCGAATGTAGAGTTTGAATAAGTTTCTCCACAGCAGAACTGTTGGGTATATTCGTCAAAATCAAACCCAAAGAAACCAGCACAATAATCCTTACCCCCTGAACGCTTTGGAATTGCGCCTTTATATCCCATGAGTTCTATCTTGCTACCGTTTTTTTCGACAAAAATTGCAGAAAAACCCACATCATCCATTTCAATCCAAGACCCTCTGTAAAGGTGCTATGCGGGATATTTCCGAAATTCCAGAAGGTTTGGACTGCGCCGTGATGACAAAAACAAACCCTGCATATCGTATAATTTAGGCAAGTATATACCCGATGAAGTTTTAACGCCATTTGGATGGAAAATGGTGAGAATTAATAAAAGGCAACAGCAGATACTGAGTTGTCTTAATAAAAAATTTCCTAATTGTCTGGCTTATGAAGTTCTGCTTTCGCAATTGGGACATAATCCCGGGGATATAGTTTTCTTAGAGGATCTGCAATTGAAGGGATTAGTGGATATCAACTTCAAGAAACTATATTCAAGAGATTAATGTTGTTACTGATAGTTTTTATCTTCGTGGGTTCAAAGGGTTGAGAATACCCCTTCCGATAGGTGGGGGATGAATCAGACCCTTTGCAATTGTAATACCTATCCCGAAAAAAGTATTGTTCAGATAGCATTTTAAGGGATAGGCATAACGAATATATAGTATCAAATACATATATAGATTGTTCAGATAGCATGAGAAAATCATTTCAATTTCGGATATACCCAAACAAAAAGCAAGAAGTAGCTCTTGAGATGACTCTTTCTACATGCAGACATCTTTACAATGATGCTCTTGCAAAGAGAAAACGAAATGCTGAACTTAACAGACTTCAAAAATCATTCGATCTATTCCCGTGGGGATATCCTGAATGGATTAATTACTATGACCAAGCCAATCAACTACCATTGATAAAAACAGCATTCCAAAAAGAAGTACATTCCCAAGTACTCCAAAATACCCTGAAGCGTGTCGAACGAAGTTTTCAGAACTTCTTTAATGGTGCAGGATATCCGAGATTTCAAGGAAGGAATAGGTACAATTCATTCACGTATCCGGGTAGCGGCCTGAAACTTGAAGATGGAAAACTTATCTTATCTAAGATAGGAGCAATCAAAATCATCTTACATCGTGAAATCGAAGGCAAAATCAAGACCTGTAATATCAAGAGAGATGTTGACCAGTGGTATGTTTCATTCTCATGTCAAATTGATATTCCGATCATTCCTATTGAAATCAAGACTATAACGGGAATAGATGTCGGATTAACTTCCCTGATAACATTCAGCAATGGAGAGCAGATTGAACCTCCAAAGTATCTTAGAGCATCCGAGAAAAGACTTGCACGAGAACAGATACATCTATCAAAGAAAAAGAAAGGTTCAGAGAATAGGAATAAGCAACGAATCATTGTTGCGAAAGTACATCAGAGAATCAGATTTCAGAGAAAGGATTTCAATCATAAATTAAGTACAAATCTTGTGAATAACTATGACCATGTAGTGTTTGAAAAATTGCAAATACAAAACATGCTTAAAAATCATTGTCTTGCAAAGTCAATAGTAGATGCTTCATGGTCACAATTAATCAATTTAACTATCTACAAAGCAGAATACGCTGGTAAAATAGTGGAATTGGTTAATCCAAACGGAACATCGCAGACCTGTATATGTGGTCACCATGTACCAAAAGACCTGTCAGTGAGAGTACATTCATGTCCTTCCTGTGGTCTTGTGCTAAATAGAGACCATGTATCTGCGATGATAATCAAGAATATAAGTACGGCGGGTATCGCCGGAATTCAAGCCCGAATGAGCAATCCCAATAGGGAAGCAATGAAGTGGGAAGCCCCTTGTGAGAGCAAGGGGTAGTTCACTGAATAACCTCAAGCGCCTGTTCCAGATCATAGATAATATCCCTTACATCCTCAAGGCCAACTGAAAGACGAATAAGTTCATCCGAAATCCCGTATCTTATCCTGTCCTGCCGCGGAACAACTGCATGGGTCATCGTGGCAGGATGCTGTATTAGGGTTGCAGTCTCACCAAGGCTTACAGCCAGCGTGCAAAGCTTGAGGGAATCAAGAAAAAAAGGCACATCTTTTGCGTCATCCAGTAGAAATGCCATCACGCCACCAGCTCCACTTGCCTGTTTTCTTCCGAGATCGTACTGCGGATGCTCAGGAAGTCCCGGATAAATTACGCTTTTAACCAGATCATGTCCCTGCAGGAATTTTGCAACTGCCATTGCATTCTGGTTATGCCTGTCCATCCGGATCGGAAGGGTCTTCATTCCCCTTATGATGAGCCATGACGAGAACGGGGTGATGGAGCCACCAAAGTTCTTTGCCGTGTGCCTTGCTGATTTTATGTAATCCGAAGAACCTACTATTATCCCGCCAAGAGTATCCCCATGGCCGTTCAGGTATTTTGTGGCGCTATGCACAACCACATCTGCACCAAATATAAGCGGCTTCTGGAGATAAGGTGTCAGGAATGTATTATCAACCATCACTTTCGCACCTTTTTCATGCGCAATATCGCTTACGGCTTTGATATCCGTCAGCTTCATCGTGGGATTGGCCGGGGATTCAAAGAATACAAGTTTTGTGTTCGTGCGAAAAGCTTCTTTTACATTTCGCGGATCTGATGTATCGGTAAAAGTAACCTCAACGCCATAATCTTTAAGTTCAACGAACAGGTCATATGTGCTTCCATATATCACTTCATCGGCAATCACATGGTCACCCCCTTTGACTGATGTGAAAACAGCGGCGCAAATCGCTGCCATACCTGTTGTTTGCGCAAGCGCTGCCTCCCCATCCTCAAGATCTGCTATTTTCTCCTCAAGCACTTCTGTCGTGGGGTTCAGGCCGCGTGAATAAATATATCCTTTTTCTCGCCCTCCCATCAGGTCGGCTGCATGGGCTGCGCTCTTGAATTTAAAAGGCGCGGTCTGGTAGATCGGAGTTGTGACTGACCCGGTATCTTCATGTTTTTCTCCTGAATGGATGGCGCGTGTGGAAAATCCTGATTTTTTTGAGTTCATTATTATCGTCCCTATCTCAAATTTCTCTTATTCCCTGATATAAATACTGCTTTCAAATTCTACTCCTTTCAACCGCGAACCTGTTAATTAGCTCCTTTTAGGTTTCTGATCTTTTAATAAGTATGCCGCAGAATAAAAATCTGATCAGTGATTATTTTTATTAGCCCTGCAAACACTATTTTATTACTTCAAAAATAATTTACCTCTTGATGGTCGTCGTTTATGGAGGGTAGATGGTTACAAAATTATTTTCTTTTCGGTCTAACCTTCCTTTTCCCAAAGTTCCGATATATTTAAATATTCCGAAAATCAACATTATTCTGATAAAGTAAAATGGCCGAATACATATTAAAAGTAGGGAAGAAAGGAGAATTATATACTCCCAAGAAACTAAGGTTAAAAATTGGTTTGTCTCCAGGAAATGAAATTATTGCAACAATAAAAGGTGAAGAAATCCTGTTGAAAAAAAGAAAAACAATAATCAACTTATTGGAAGAAGACAGCATCACCTCTGTCACTGAAGGGGAAATAAAAAAGGAAAGACCTCTACTTGAGAAGGAATTATTGGAGAGATAATATGAAAATCAAGGAATTGTATCTTGATACAACATATGTCATGCCTTTTTTATTTCTTGACATAGATGTTAAAGGATTTTCCAGAAATATTTATAAAGAAATATTGAAATCCCTGGAAAGGATTCATATCAGTGAGGTCTCTCTTATTGAAGCAAAAGCTAAGAGCCTTAAACTTGATATACCAATAAATAAAGTGAATGAAAAGTTCAATGAAGGTCTATCTGTTTTGTCATCAGACGAAAAAGTAGTCATACATAGATATAATGCAATGGATGACTTGAAGTTTAACGAATTTGATAACCTTCAGTTAGATTTCTTCGATAGAATTATTCTTGCTCAATCCGCTGCTATCGGCTTGTTCCTTACAGAAGATAGAAAACTCCTAAATATTAAAAATTCTGGCATAAAAATAATTAATTGGAATATGCTTGTCAAAGAGATGCAATAATAGCTTCCTATTTATTTATATGATAGGAAACATGAAGCGACTATAATCGGTGCCATGTGCTTAAAATCGCAAAATATGAATGCATTAGATCATTGTTATGTTTTAAACTATCTTCAAAGTGTTTTCTCTGTTCGTCAGTTAGTGAGCTATCTTTTCTTACTTCTTTCGTAACTGCGTGTTTCATATAGTTCAATTATAAAGTTCAATCTATTAAAGACGATCCGAATTATATTTTTAGTAATGCCTGGAATATTCAACCCTGTTACAAATACTTATCCAGCAGCTTCGGGATATCCTGCGAAAGCCTGTCAGCAATGTACTTCAGGGCAACCCACATATCCATAAAGTCTTAACTCGATTCAAAATTCATGTCAATTATGTGAGAGGATCCATCAATCTGGAAGGGAAATGAGATGATCAATCGTGAAATAAAAAAATGCAAAAATTATTGTTTTTCTAACTCATGCCTTTGCCTTTTCACATGCTGCTATATGTTCAGCAAGTCGAACTTTAAGAGCAGATATTTCTTCTTTCAGTCAAGCCTCGTAAGGATTTCCCTGATATCTCCTTTCAGTTCAGCATCGCTCAAACGGAATTCTTCACGGTATGCCCTGAACTCTTCGTCTAACTTTACAATCCGATCAGTGTTTTCCCTGACTTTATCTGTAATTGTGACAAGTTCTTTGAGCTTCTCGTAGATATCGCGAAGTCCTATTGCCATGTACACTGAAATTCTGCTTAAACTACTTAATACTTTGCCGCCAATGTTACAACCCGTATTCCGTACCTTTCGTGCGTCTCAAATAATATTTCTCTCGATAGCGTTTTTATTAATTTCAGTAAATAAATATTATATAACTTATTTTTAAATAATAACTGCTTAAATTACATTTAAATAATGTAATTTAAAATGGGGATCGATTAAGCTTTGAAATATTTT